>JBDSBD010000302.1:0-2527 GCA_039921765.1 Burkholderiaceae bacterium | reverse complement strand
CTGACCGACGGCCAGCGCACCACCGGACCCGACCCATTGGAGGCCGCACGCATGGCGGCCGATCGTGGCGTGAAGGTCTACACCGTGGGCATCGGCACCAAGGCAGGCGAGATCATCGGCTTCGATGGCTGGAGCATGCGCGTGCGTCTCGACGAGGAAACCTTGAAGACCGTTGCCGCCATGACCCGCGCCGACTACTTCTACGCCGGCACCGCGGCCGACCTCAAGACGGTCTACCAGAGCTTGTCGACCCGCTTGGTGACGGAGAAGAAGGAGACCGAGGTCGGCGCGCTGTTTGCCGCACTCGGTGCGCTGCTGGTGGTGCTGGCGGCCGGGCTCTCGGTCTGGTGGTTCGGGCGCGTCGCCTAAGGCCTGTCGACAGGCAAGAACCTGGTTTCACGCCTCAACTCGGACGGTTCAGGCGAACTCCTGACGCACGGCAGGCGACATCAGGCGTCGGACGATCCAGCCCAAGAGCGAGCAGACGCCCACAGTGACAAGCACCGCCATGGCACGCGCGGCGATCACGAATCCACGGCGCCACGCCGGCCGACAAGGTACCTGCCCAGGCCCTGATGCCGTCAGGTGCTTCGAAGCGCGCATCTGGCCACAACGCGCCACAACGCGCCACAATGGAGCCGCCCGCCCCGTGGCCCGGGCGCGCACGCCGTGCGCCTTCCAACAAAATGATGGAGTCAACATGAATGGATTGATGCAGCAGCAACCGTTGCTGATCTCGTCGTTGCTGGTACATGCCGAACGCCACCACGGCGACCAGGAAGTGGTTTCGCGCCGGGTCGAGGGAGACATTCACCGAACCACCTACGCCGGATTGGCGTCGCGCTCGCGTCGCATGGCCAAGGCGATCGCCGCGCTGGGCGTGCAGAACAGCGATCGCGTCGCGACGATCGCCTGGAACGGCTACCGTCACATGGAGCTGTACTACGCGGTCTCGGGCTCGGGCGCGGTGCTGCACACGCTGAACCCATGCCTGCATCCGGACCACGTGGTCTACATCGCCGACCATGTGGAAGACCAGGTGCTGTTCTTCGACATGACTTTCCTGCCGCTGATCGAAGCGGTGGCCGGGCGCGTCAAGACGATCAAGACCTTCGTCGCGATGACCGACCGGGCCCACATGCCCAAGGACAGCAAGATCGCCAACCTGCTGTGCTACGAGGATCTGATCGACGCCAACGACGACCATTTCGAGTGGCCCAGTTTCGACGAAAACCTGGCCTCGTCGCTGTGCTACACCTCGGGCACGACCGGCCACCCGAAGGGCGTTCTGTACAGCCACCGCTCGACGGTGCTGCACACCTTTGCGATTGCCCTGCCCGATACGCTGAACTGCTCGGCGCGCGACACCATCCTGCCGGTGGTGCCGATGTTCCACGTCAACGCCTGGGGCCTGCCGTACGCGGCTTGCATGATGGGTGCGAAGATGGTGTTCCCGGGCCCGGGGATGGACGGCAAGTCGCTCTATGAGTTGTTCGAGACCGAAGGCGTGACGCTCTCGGCCGGCGTGCCCACCGTATGGCAGGGTTTGCTGGGCTACGTCGAGGCGAACAACCTGAAGTTCACGACCATGCGCCGCACCGTGATCGGCGGCTCGGCCTGCCCGCCGGCCATGATCCGAACCTTCCAGGAGCGCTACGACGTGCAGGTGATTCACGCCTGGGGCATGACCGAGATGAGCCCGGTGGGCACCGCCGCGGTCCTCAAGTCCAAGCACCTGGCGCTGTCGGCCGAAGAGCGTTTCGCGGTGCAGACCACGCAGGGCCGCGTGGTGTACGGCGTCGACATGAAGATCGTCGACGAGAACGGCGCCGACCTGCCGTGGGACGGCAAGGCCTCCGGAGAGTTGCTGGTGCGCGGCCCGTGGATCATCTCGACCTACTTCAAGGGCGAAGGCGGCGACCCCCTGGTGGACGGCTGGTTTCCGACCGGCGACGTGGCGACGATCGACGCCGACGGCTATATGCACATCACCGATCGCAGCAAGGACGTGATCAAGTCGGGTGGCGAGTGGATCGGCTCGATCGACCTCGAGAACATTGCGATGGGCAATCCCAAGGTGGCGATGGCTGCATGCATCGCGGCGGTTCACCCGAAGTGGGCCGAGCGCCCGCTGCTGATCGTCGTCAAGAAGCCTGGCGTCGAGCTCACGCGTGACGAGATGCTGGCCTTCTTCGAGGGTCGCATCGCCAAATGGTGGACGCCCGACGACGTCGTGTTCGTCGATGCGATTCCACTGGGTGCCACCGGCAAGATGCTGAAGAACCGGCTGCGTGAGCAGTACGGCCAGTACCTGGTGGCCGCCGCGAAGCCCTGACCTCCCGACTCACACCGCACCCAACGCGCCGCCCCGACAGGCGGCGCGTTTCGTTCGGCTCGACGGGCCGACCGCACAAGCTGCCACTCCACGCTGCGTACTGCACCAGCGAGGGGTCGACGTAGACCTTGCGGCACTCCTGCTGCAACTCGGCGAGCTGACCCATGCTCGCCACCGCCGTCACGGCGAGCG
>JBDSBD010000301.1:0-5617 GCA_039921765.1 Burkholderiaceae bacterium | reverse complement strand
CGGGCTGATCAGCATGAACCAACCGTCGGTGTTGTTCTGCGTGGTGCCGGTCTTGCCGGCCAGTTCGCCGCGCACGCCGAACTCGGTGCGCACCGCCACGCCCGTGCCTCTTTCGGCCGGGTCTTCGACCACGCCGCGCATCATGCCGACGAGCCGCGCGGTGATCGCCGGATCGAGGGCACGCTCGGCGGGACTGTCAAAGCGTGCCAGCACGCGGCCGTCGTGGTCGCTGATTTCGGTCACGAGCAGCGGCGCGCGGCGTTCGCCCATCGCGGCCAACGTGGCGTAGGCGCCGGTCATCTCGAGCAGGCTGACGGCGCTGGTGCCGAGCGCGAGCGAAGGCACGACCTCGAGCCTGGAGTCGCGCACGCCGGCAGCCTTGGCGAAGCGCGCGACCGCAGTCGCACCCACTTGCTGCACCACCTGCGCGGTGATCGTGTTCTTCGATTGCACCAGGCCCTGGCGCAGGCTCAGCCACTTCCCGCTCGGGCCACCGGCATCGGTGGGCTGCCAGTGACTGCCGTCGCTCAGCACGATATTGACCGGCGCGTCGCGATAGCGCCGCTCGGTGGAAACGCCCTGGCGCAATGCCGCGCCGTAGACGAAGGGCTTGAAGGTCGAGCCCGGCTGGCGCCTGGCCTGCGCGACGTGATCGAACGGTTCGTGATCGAAATCCGGACTGCCGACCCAGGCCCTCACCGCGCCGCTGGCCGGATCGATGGCCACGAACCCGGCGGTCAAACGGGTCTTCGCGGCGCGCAGCCGCTCCATCAACGCGCCATCGTTGAACACCCTGGCTTGCGCCTGCGCTTCGCTGGCACCGGCCTGCACGGCGGCGCGATACGCCGGCGTGCCGCGCGCCATCTCGGCCAGCAATGCCGCGTGGTCGTGCCAGAAGTAGGCGAACGGCTGGCCTGCGGCCTGGCCGATGCGCGCGGTCCGCGGCCGGGCCTCGCTCCACTCGAAACCCGCGACGCGCTGCAACAGCGCCACCTGCTGCACCAGCGCGTCGGCTGCAAATCGCTGCAGTTTCGTGTCGAGCGTGGTGCGGATCACGAGCCCGTCGCGGTACAGATCGGCCTCGTGCGCCTCGGCCCAATCCAGCAGTTGATCGCGCACCTGCTTGACGAAGTGGCGCGCCGGGCCAACGCCTTCGGCTGCGGGACGCTGGAAGTCCAGCCCGAGCGGCAGACGTTGCAGCTCCGCTGCGCGTGCCGGAGCCAGCGCGCCGGCCTCGGCCATGCGCGAGAGCACGACGTTGCGGCGCTCGAGCGCGCGCTGCGGGTTGCGCACCGGGCTGGAGCGCTGATCGGAGCCGAGCATGCCGACCAGCGTGGCGCTTTGCGCGGTATCGAGCTGCGCTGCCGGCTTGTCGAAGTAGGTGCGCGCGGCCATCTCGATGCCGCGCACGTTGTAGAGAAACGGCGCGCCATTCAGATAGGCCTCGAGGATCTCGTCCTTGCTGCGGTCGCGCTCGAGCCGCCGGGCGATGATCGCTTCGCGCAGCCTGTGCTCCAGGGGCGTCTGGGTGTCGCTCCGTTGCGGCAACAACCGGCGCGCGTACTGCAGCGAGATCGTGGCGCCGTCCCGCGCGTCGCCATTCAGCGCGTACCAGGCCAACGCGAGCAGGCGCCGCAGGTCGAAGCGGCTGTGCGCGTAGAAACGTCGGTCCTCGGTGGCGATCAGCGCCTTCACGACCTCGGGCGATACGGCCTTGAGCTTCACCGGTGCCACGTGGGCGGTCGCGAAGCGGCCGATCGTCGCACCGTCACTCGAGACGATCAGACTCGGCCAGGACGCCTGCACCGGACGCAGATCGCCCGTACCCGGCGTGCTGCGAGCCAGCGCGGCGACGTACAACGCCAGGGCGGCGCAAGCCGCGGCGCCGATCAGTGTCAGCGCTCCAGCTGCACGCCAGGCCCAGCGCCGTCCGGCGCGCGCTGCCGCAGCAGAAAGGGGGGCAGAGGCGAGCGGCGCGGGAGCGGCGCGTGGGTCGGGATCGGGCTCGTCACTCATGGTGCAGGATTGTCGTCCTGCCGGATGGGCGTTGCCCGCGGCCTGCTCCACGACATCGTTTCCCGTCGTCCGAACGCCTTGCGCTGCGGGGCGCCACGGCGCGGCCTGCGACAACGCTCGGCCCGCACCTGATACACAATTGCCGAGGTCGCTGGCTTGCCCGCGCATCATCCAGGCTCGGACACGATTGAACTAATCGGCCACGGCCCGACTCTGTACCGCGTCCCCTCACTCCCTCCAGATCAAGAACATGAACCGTCGCGACTTTTCCCGGAACCTGATCGGCAGCGGTGCCGGCGCACTCGCACTCTCACTGGCCACTCCCGTCTGGGCGCAGAGCGGCGGGCCAACCGAAGGCAAGCAGTACAGCCGGGTCGAGCCGCCGGCGCACACGCAATCGTCCGGCAAGATCGAGGTCTTGGAGTTCTTTTCGTTCGCGTGCCCCCACTGCCACGCGTTCGAGCCGGTGGTCGAGCCGTGGGTCAAGAAGCTCCCGGTCGACGTGGTTTTTCGCCGCGTGCCGGTACCGTTCCTGATGGGCGCCGACACCTTCATGCACAGCTATTACGCGTTCGAGGCCCTCGGGATTGTCGATCGCATGATGCCCAAGGTCTTCGCCGCGCTGCACGTCGAGCGCCAGCGCCTCGACTCGATCAAGGACATGGCCGCGTTGGTGGCCAAGAACGGCGGCGACAGCGCCAAGTTCCTCGAAGCGGCCAAGTCGTTCAGCGTGGCGACGAACGTGGGCCGGGCCAAGAAGCTGGTCGGCGAATACAAGATCGACGGCGTGCCGGCGATCGGGGTGCAGGGCCGCTACCTGACCTCACCATCGCAGGCCGGCGGGCTCGAGCAAGCACTCACGGTGGCCGACTTCCTGATCCAGAAGGCGCGCAAGGGCTGACGCCAACTTCGCGACCCCGACAACGCATCAAGCGGGCTTCGTGCCCGCTTGATGCGTTGTGCGCCGCGCCGACCCGAGTTGAAAAGCGTTGAAGCACCGTTGCTGCGCGGTCAGCGTCGGCTGCGCGCCTTGCGCGAATCGAGTTCGGCGAGCTGCGCCTTGATCAGCAAGAGCAGCACCCGGGCCGTGCCCTCGCTCATGCTCAGCGTGGTCGACTCCGCGCCCTCGCCTCGCACTGCCGCAGGCTGCACCAGCGCGTCGATGCTCGCCTCGATCAACCCGTTGGCGTAGGCCATGGCCTTGACGTGCTGCAGTTCGATCGTGTAGGTTTTCAAGGCAAGCCTCCTCGGGGCAGGTTCGTGCCGCTTCGGGCATGGGTTCAGAGAGCCTACCGCAGTCGTGGCCGCATGCGCGAGCCGGCCCGGCCGATGCGCGCCACGGCGCATCGCGCGACAATGCCTGAGCGTCGGTAGAGCGCGGCCCTCGTGCGCGCCGGCGTGGAGTGCAAACCATGAATCTGATCTGTGTCGCCGACCCGATGTGCTCGTGGTGCTACGGCTTCGCGCGCCCGCTCGACGAACTGCTGAGCGATCCGCAGGATGCGGCGCCGCTGCAGCTCGCGCTCGTGATGGGCGGGCTGCGCCCGTTCACCACCCAACCGATGGGGGCCGCGGGCGCTGACGTGATTCACGGCCATTGGGTTCACGTCGAGCAGGCCAGCGGCCAGCCATTCACGCCCGCGTCGCACACGGCGATGCACGCGCCAGGCTTCGTCTACGACACCGAGCCCGCCTGCCGCGCCGTTGTCACGGTGCGCAGCCGCTGGCCGCAGCACCTGTGGCGCTACTTCAAGGCGGTGCAAAGCGCGTTCTATGCCGAGGGCCGCAACGTCACCGAGGCCGACGTGCTGGCCGACGTGGCCGAACAGGTGGGAATCGAGCGCGCCGAGTTCGCCCACGCCTTCGCGTCGGAGGCAATGCGCGACGCCACAAGGAGCGACTTTGCGCAGGCTCAGGCCTGGGGTGTGCGCGGCTTTCCGACCCTGGTGGCCGAGCACGGCGGCGAGCTGCACCTGGTGGGCAGCGGCTACATGCCGATCGCGGCACTGCGCCAGGCGCTGGGCGGCGTGGGCCAGACGCACTCGGCCTGATCCCGAAAGCGCAGGCCCGCCCTCCATCCACTTCATCGCGAGCAACCTCGCTGCCGCCGATGTCTGCGGCTGACCGCTTCCAGCGTGGCCTGCGAGCCGTGGCCGTGCTCGAGGCCGTCAAGGGCGTGATCGTGTTCGGCGCCGGATTCGGGCTGCTCGCCTTGCTGCACCGCGACATCCAGCACATCGCCGAATCGCTCGTCACCCGGCTGCACCTCGATCCCGAGCGCCACTACGCCGGCGTGTTCCTCGACGCGGCGACGCACGTCACCGACGCGCGCCTGTGGGCACTGGCGGCGTTGGCCTTCGCCTATTCGACGCTGCGCATGACCGAGGCCTACGGCCTGTGGCACGAGCGCCGCTGGGCCGCCTGGCTGGGTGCAGCCAGCGGACTGCTGTACGTGCCGGTGGAGATCTACGAGCTCGTGCACCGGCCGGGCTCGATCAAGGCCGCGACCTTGCTCGTCAACCTTGGCGTGGTGGCCTACCTGCTCTGGACGCTGCGGCGCCGGCGCAGCGAGCGCGCCGCCTGACGCGGTGCGCGCCGGGGCCGGTGCCGAGGCCTGGGATGGAGCAGATCACGGCGTGGCACGCTGCGATGTCCGTTGCCGAGCTTGCCAGCGGCAGACGGCTGGCGCAGGCGGCTCAGCTGACGATGTGCAGGCGCGGCTCGGCATCGTCGTCCTGCGCATCCTCGCCCAGGAAGCCGCCGCTCTGATGCGCCCACAGCCGTGCGTACAACCCGCCTTGCGCGAGCAGGCTGCGGTGGTCGCCCTGCTCGACAATGCGGCCGCTGTCAATCACGATCAGCCGATCCATCGCCGCAATGGTCGAGAGCCGGTGCGCGATCGCGACCACCGTCTTGCCATCCATCAACCGGTACAGACTCGCCTGGATCGCCGCCTCGACCTCCGAGTCGAGCGCGCTGGTGGCCTCGTCGAGCAGCAGGATCGGTGCGTCCTTGAGCATCACGCGCGCAATCGCAACGCGCTGGCGCTGCCCACCGCTGAGCTTGACGCCGCGCTCGCCAACGTGAGCGTCGTAGCCGCGCCGACCCATCGGATCGGCGAGGGTCTGGATGAACTCGTGCGCCTCGGCGCGCTTTGCTGCCGCCACCATGTCGGCCTCGCTCGCGTCGGGCCGACCGTACAGGATGTTGTCGCGCACCGAGCGGTGCAGCAGCGAGGTGTCCTGCGTGACCACGCCGATCTGCCCGCGCAGCGAGTCCTGCGTCGCGCGCGCGATGTCCTGGCCGTCGATCAGCAGGCGCCCCGAGTCGATGTCATAGAAGCGCAGCAGCAGGTTCGTCAGCGTCGACTTGCCCGCACCCGAACGGCCGACCAAGCCGATCTTCTCGCCCGGGTGGATGCGCAGCGAAAGATGATCGAGGACGCGCGGCGCCCCGCCCTCGAGCCCTCCATAGGCGAAGCTCACGTCGGCGAACTCGATCTCGCCGCGCGTCACCTGCAGCGGCGCCGCATCGTCGCGATCGACCACGGCATGCGGGCGTGCAAGCGTGTTGATGCCGTCCTGCACCGTGCCGATGTTCT
>JBDSBD010000300.1:0-5158 GCA_039921765.1 Burkholderiaceae bacterium | reverse complement strand
TCTCGGCCAGATCGTGCTCGCCGGCCGAGATGAAAATCTTGCTGCCGGTGAGCCGGTAGCTGCCGTCGGCCTGGGGTTCGGCCTTGGTGCGCAGCAGACCCAGGTCGGTGCCGCAGTGCGCCTCGGTCAGGCACATCGTGCCGGTCCAGTGGCCGCTCACCAGCTTGGGCAGGTAGAGCTTCTTCTGCTCGTCAGAGCCGTGTGCGACCAACGCTTCGTAGGCCCCGTGCGTCAGGCCCGGGTACATGGTCCAGGCCTGGTTGGCCGAATTGAGCATCTCGTACATGCACTGGTTCACGAGATGCGGCAGTCCCTGGCCACCGAGCGCAGGGTCGCAAGAGAGCGCCGGCCAGCCACCTTCGACGTACTGGGCGTAGGCGTGCTTGAAGCCGTCGGGCGTCGTCACCTCGTGCGTGGCGATGTCAAGCGTGCAGCCTTGCGCGTCGCCGCTCTGGTTCAGCGGCGCGAGCACGGTGGAGGCGAACTTTCCTGCCTCCTCGATCACGGCGTTGATGGTGTCCACGTCGATGTCGGCGTGTGCGGGCAAGGCCTTCAGTTCGTCGACGATGTGAAGCACTTCGTGCATCACGAACTGCATGTCGCGCAGGGGCGGTGTGTACTGGGGCATGGTGTCAAGTTCCTGGAAGGTGAATCATCGGGTTGAAGCGGCATTGCGCAGGTGCTGCCCGCCGGTGGCCGGCGCGGGCGTGGCGGGTTGCATGGCGGTGGCAGCAGGCGTGGCAGGCGGCGTGGCGTAGTACGCCAGCACGCGTTCGAACGCGGTGCGGGCGTGCTCCATCGCGCCAGGCTGGCGCAGGAAGCGGGCGTCGTGGTGGAGCGCGAGGATCAGGCCGTGAACATCGAACAGCAGTTGCTGCGGGTCAGTATCGGCGCGCAGATGGCCCGCGTTGATTGCGATGCGGATCGCGCGCTCGAGCGCACTCTGCCAGGTACGCACCATCTCGACCAGCGCATCGCGCACCGGGCCCGGTCGATCGTCGAACTCGACCGCGCCGCTGATGTAGATGCAGCCCGAGTCGATCTCGACCGCCACGCGCTGGACCCAGCGCTCGAACAGCGCACGCAGCCTCGGCAGGCCGCGCGCCACCCGCATCGCCGGGTAGAACACATCGTCGGCAAATTTTTCGTGATAGTCACGCACGACCGAGATCTGCAGCTCTTCGCGCGATCCGAAGTGCGCGAACACGCCCGACTTGCTCATCTGCGTGACCTCGGCCAATGCGCCGATCGACAAGCCCTCGAGGCCCATGTGCGAAGCCAATGCCAGAGCAGCGTCGAGGATGGTCGCGCGAGTCTGGCGGCCCTTGAGCAGCGCGCGCCCTGAAGGCGAGGCTGCATCGGGAGCGGATTCGGCGGGAGGCGAGGAGGTGGCGGGCACAGTAGCGTTCCAAAACAACGGGTTTTCGAGGCCGACCATGAGGGGGGGCGAGCCGACAGGGTGTGGGCAGGAATAAAAACGAACGATCGTTCTATTTTGCAGAGATTTGTGCGAACCAGACGTCGCGCCCTTCACTTTCGAAGGTCTATTTGTAGGCCGACACATCTAAATGGGCCGCGATTGACACAAATTAGAAGGGTTTACCCTCAATTCAAAGCTCGAAATCCCGCCGGCTACCATCAGGCTCCGTCGAGCACGAAAGGCACGAAGCATGAAGATTGCGGTGGTGGGTCTGGGCGCGGTGGGCGGGTTGCTGGCAGTGCGGCTGGCCAACTCGGGCCATGAGGTTTCGGCGCTTGCGCGCGGCGCCACGCTGGCTGCGGTGCGCGAGCATGGCGTGCGGCTGCACGCGGGAGATCGGGAATTCAGTGCCCGCGTGCAGGCCAGCGATGACGCGGCCGCGCTCGGGCCCCAGGACCTCGTGGTCATCGCGCTGAAAGGTCCGGCGCTGGTCGACGCCGCCGCGTCGCTGCAGCCCCTGCTCGGCGCGCAGACCATGGTGATGCCGGCGATGAACGGCGTGCCGTGGTGGTTCTTGCAGCCGGCGTCGGTGGCAACCGATGCAGGACTCGCCGATCAGACCCTGCCCAGTGTCGACCCGGGCGGCAAGATCGCCACAGCGCTGCCGTTGGCGTGCGTGCTCGGCTGCGTTGTGCACCTCACCTGCTCCAGCCCCGAACCGGGTGTGGTGCGGCACGGATTCGGTGATCGGCTGATCGTCGGCGAACCCGCGGGAGGCGCTTCCAGCCGTGTCGCGGCGGTGTGTGCGGCGCTCGCGCAGGCCGGCTTCAAGGCCGAGGCCAGCGCTGACATCCGCAGTGACATCTGGTACAAACTCTGGGGCAACATGACAGTGAACCCGGTATCGGCGCTCACGGGTGCGCCGACCGACCGCATCCTCGACGACCCACTGCTGAACGAGTTCATCCTGCACACCATGGCCGAGGCCGCCGCCATCGGCGCACGCATCGGCTGCCCGATCAGCCAGTCGGGTGAGGACCGCATGGTGGTGACGCGCCAGCTCGGCAGCTTTCGCACTTCGATGTTGCAGGACGCCTCGGCCGGCCGCGCCCTCGAGATCGACGCGCTGGTTGGCGTGGTGCACGAAATCGGCGCGCGGCTGCACGTCGCCACGCCTCACATCGGCGCGCTGCTCGGGCTGACGCGGTTGATGGCGCGCGAGCGCGGGCTCTACCCACGCTGATCCCCGCCCGCACCGGGCGTGGGCAAACCTTGAGGCACGCGATACCTCAGCGGGGTCTGTCTCCACTTGGCATGAGGGCCGGTGCGCAAGGCGCCTAGACTGCGGCGAGCCTTTCGCACCGGAGTGATGATGAGCCTTGACGCACTGCAGCCCTTGACCGAAGAAGACCACGAACTGTCGCCCTGGTGGCTGCGCACGATCGCCATCGTGATGGTGGTGGGCTTCGCGGTGCTGATCTGGATCACGTCGCTGGCATACACCAACGCGCCACCCATCCCGAAGCAAGTCGTCGATGCACAAGGCGCCGTCCTGTTCAGCGCCGACGACATCAGCAACGGCCAGGCGGTCTTCCTCAAGTACGGCCTCATGGCCAACGGCAGTATCTGGGGTCACGGCGCCTACCTCGGCCCCGACTACTCGGCCACCGCGCTGCACCTCATCGGCATGGACACTGCGGCGGCCATCGCGCAGCAGCAGCACGGCCAGCCGCTGGCGTCGCTGACGCCGTCGCAGCAGGCCGCCGTGCAGGCCGAAACCGCGGTCGACCTCAAGACCAACCGCTACGACGCGGCCACGGGCACGCTGTTGTTCACCGCGCCGCAAGCCCTGGCCTATCAGCAGCAGCTCAATCACTGGACCGAGTACTTCCACGATCCGGCGCGCAACGGCGGCCTGAAGCGCGACCTCATCAGCGACCCGACGGAGCTGCACCAGTTTTCCGCGTTCGTCACCTGGGCCGCCTGGGCGTCGGTGGCCAATCGTCCCGGCAAGAACTACTAGTACACGAACAATTTCCCGTATGACCCGAGCGTGGGCAACGTCGCCACGTCCGACGCGCTGCTGTGGAGCGCGCTCAGCCTGGTGGTGCTCCTGGTCGGGATTGCCGGGGTGCTGCTGGCCTTCGGCAGATTCGACTACCTGGGCTGGCTCAGCCGCGGGCAGCACATCCATCCGCAGCTCCTGCCCGGCGCGGCGGGTCCGGGCCAGCGCGCCGTGGTGAAATTCTTCGTCGTGGTGATGCTGCTGTTCCTGGCGCAGACCCTGGTCGGCGGGGCCGTGGCGCACTACCGCGCCGACCCCGGCAGCTTCTACGGCTTCGAGCTGGAGCGCATCTTTCCCAGCAACCTGATGCGCATCTGGCACCTGCAGACCGCCATCTTCTGGATCGCCACCGCATTCGTCGCCGCCGCGCTGTTCCTCGGGCGCACGCTGCGCGCGGATGAGCCGCGCTGGTTCGCAGGCTGGGTGCACGTGTTGTTCGCTGCGTTCGTGGTGGTGATCGGCGGCAGCCTGCTCGGCGAGTGGCTGGGCCTTGCACAATGGCTCGGGGAGTGGTGGTTCTGGTTCGGCAACCAGGGCTGGGAATACCTCGAACTCGGCCGGGTATGGCAGTACCTGCTGGTGGCCGGCCTGTTCGTGTGGTTCGCGATGCTCTGGGGCCTGGCCCGCCCGCGCGTGGTGGACAGCGCGCCCGTACGGCCCATCGCGAAGATGTTTCTGGTCGACACGCTGGCGGTCCCGGTGTTCTACATCCCGGCGTTGTTCTTCGGCGCCCACACCAACTTCACGGTGGTCGACACCTGGCGCTTCTGGATCATCCACTTGTGGGTGGAGGGGTTCTTCGAGTTCTTCGCCACGACCGTGGTCGCGTTGACCTTCTACCAGCTCGGGCTGAGCCGGCGCAACGTGGCGCTGCGGGTCATCTACCTCGACGCGATCCTGTACTTCCTCGGCGGCGTGATCGGCACCGGTCACCACTGGTACTTCAACGGTCACAGCAATTTCAACATGGCGTTTTCGGCGCTGTTCTCAGTGCTCGAGGTGGTGACGCTGACCTTGTTGACGCTCGATGCCTGGGACTTTGTTCGCACCACACGAGGCCAATGCGACGTTTGCGGCAAGAGGATCCGGGTCCCGCACAAGTGGACGTTCTATTTCCTCATGGCCGTCGGGTTCTGGAACTTCTTTGGCGCGGGAGTTTTCGGCTTCCTGATCAACCTGCCCATCGTCAGCTACTACGAGGTCGGCACCAACTTCACGACCACACACGCGCACGGATCGCTGATGGGCGTGTTCGGCATGCTGGCCATCGCGCTGATGGTGCTCGTGCTGCGTCAGACCAGCTCCGATGACCGGTGGCCTGGGATCGAAAAGTACGTCAAGGTGGGATTCTGGGGCACCAACATCGGCTTGATGATGATGATCGTCATGAGCCTGTTCCCGTCTGGCGTGCTGCAGATCTGGGACGTCATGGAAAACGGCTATTGGCACGCCCGCAGTCTCGACTACATCGGCAATCCAACCGCGCTCACGCTCGAATGGCTGCGCCTGCCGGGCGACCTGGTATTCATCATCTTTGGTTCGGTGCCGCTGACGATCGCCGCGATCAAAGGCTGGCTCGGTGCGCGCGCCGCGGGCGCCGGACAGGCCATCGGCGCGGCGCGCTGACCCGTCGGTTGAGCGCCGCGCGGACTCGATGAAGCGCGGCGCGAGTG
>JBDSBD010000299.1:0-15320 GCA_039921765.1 Burkholderiaceae bacterium | reverse complement strand
TGACCGACATCGGCCGCGACCGCGTCGAGGCGCTGTTCGACGCCGAAGCGCCCACCGGCGTCACCTTGTCCGGGCGCGAAGTGCTGGCGCCGACGGTGACGCTGCGCGAGGCCACCGAGGCGGTCTCGCAGGCGCTGGCCGCGCTGTGGCTGTACCACCGCGACCAGCAGTACCTGGTGGCCGACGACAAGGTCCAGATCATCGACGAGTCGACCGGCCGCGCGATGCCCGACCGCGCCTGGGAACGCGGACTGCACCAGGCGATCGAGGCCAAGGAAGGCCTGGCGATCAGTGGCGATCGCGTGACGCTGGCACGCATCACCTACCAGCGCTTCTTCCGCCGCTACCTGCGCCTGGCCGGCATGACCGGCACCGCGACCGAGGTGGCGGCCGAGATCGGCCGTGTCTATCGGTTGCCGGTGTGGCGGGTGCCGCTGAACCGGCCGTCGCGGGCGCGTCAGCAACCGTTGCGCTGCCTGCCGGGGCAGGCCGCGAAATGGGATGCGGTGGTCGAAAGCGTGCGCCACGAGGCGCTGGAGCAAGGCCGCCCGGTGCTGGTGGGCACGCGCACCGTTCAAGCGTCGGAAGTGCTGTCGGCACGGCTGGCCGCCGCCGGCATCGCGCACGTGGTGCTCAACGCCAAGCAGGACCGCGCCGAAGCCGAGGTCGTGGCCCGCGCTGGCGCGCCGGCGACGGTGACGGTGGCCACCAACATGGCGGGCCGCGGCACCGACATCGAGCTCGGCGAAGGCGTGGTCGAACGCGGCGGGCTGCATGTGATCGTGACCGAGTTTCATGAGTCGCCGCGCGTGGATCGCCAGTTGCTGGGCCGCGCCGCGCGCCAGGGCGATCCGGGCAGCGGCGAGATCATCGTCGCGCTTGACGACGAGCTCTTCGTGGTCCATTCGCCCGGGCCTGTGCGCTGGCTCTCCACCCTGTTGACCGGTCACGGCCGAGTCGGGCGAGCCGCGCTGGCCACGCTGCGCTGGTGGACCCAGACGGCCGCGGCGGCCCGCAACCGATCGCTGCGATCAGTCAGTGTCGAGCACGACCGGCGCTTGGCCGCGCTGCTCGCTTTTTCCGGGAGAGGTGAATGAGACGTTGGCTCGCTGCTGCGGCAGCCCTTTGCATGGTTCCGGCCGCACCCGCGGCGCCCGTCGGCTTCGAATGCCTGCTCGAGCCGTGGCAGGTGGTCGAGGTTCGCGCGCCGGTGGAGGGTGTGATCGCGACCATCTCGGTCAACCGCGGCGACGTCGTGCGCAGCGGCCAGACCCTTGTCGAGCTGCGCTCGGCGCCCGAACGGCTGGCGCTGGCGTCGGCCCGCTATCGGGCGCGCATGGAGGGCCCGATCGTCACCGCGCGCAGCCGCATCGAGTACGCGAAGAAGAAGCTCGATCGGCTGATCGACCTGCAGAAGGACAACTTCGCGTCGGTCCAGTCCCGCGACGAGGCGGAGGCCGAGAAGCGCCTGGCCGAGTCCGAGCTGCAGTCGGCGACCGAGGCGCGCGAGCTGGCGCGGATCGAGGCCGAGCGTGCGCAGGCGCAACTGGCGCTGCGCACGATGGCGGCGCCCTTCGCCGGCGTGGTCGTCGACCGGATGCTCAATCCGGGTGACCTGGCCGAAGCCGGCAGCGGCCGCAAGCCGATGCTGAAGCTGGCGCAGATCGATCCGATCCGCGCCGATGTGGCCCTGCCGGCTTCGATGTTCGGGCATGTTCGCGCGGGGACGCGAGCCGTGATCACCGCGACCGTGGGTGGCGGGCAGTTCAAGGGAGTGGTGCGCAGTGTCGACAAGGTCATCGACGCGGCCAGCAGCACCTTCGTGGCGCGCGTCGAAGTGCCCAATCCGCGGGGCCAGGTGCCCGGCGGTTCGCGCTGCGTGGCGAGCATCGAAGGGCTCGCGCCGCTTCCTCGTGGACGGCCTTGAACGGCTGATCGCGGATCGGCTCGAATCGACGGCCGAGCGGTCGGGCAGTCTTGCCGTCGGCATGCAGGCGGCTGGTCCGGCCTGCGCGCGCCGGCGCGGGCCGGTTCTGCATGGCGTTCTCCAAGGTAGATGGGGCACGCCGCTCACGGGCGTTCCCGAGCGACGCGCGTGACTGGGCCTGCGCTGCGCGCCGCGTGTCGGTCGCTCAGCTCGCGCACGGGCGTCGCGGGCGCCGCCGACGCCTCGGTCGAGCGAACGCTCTGCCCGGCGCTGTCGTCGTGGCCCAGGCGTTCGTTGTCGTGGTCATGCGCCGGGATCGGCCAGAACTGTCCGGATTGACCTGCCAATTGGCCGCTTGGCCGGCGCGGGGGCTCTCCTATAGTCGGCTGGCCTGATGCCGCTGCTGAAAGCCGGCACGGCAGGTCGCGCCCATTGAAGACCGCGGCAGGGCCTCAACCCGAAGAACTCACTGCACAGAGACCCGCGCCATGAACCCTGTCTATCGCCTTGTCCCGGGTTCGGTCCACGGCCTGTGGGGCCGGGTATCCGGGACCGCGCAGGGCCAGGGCAAAGTCGGCGGCCGGGTCTTGCTGGCCGCGATGGCCGCGTTCGGCGCTGCGTGCGTGCAGGCCGGCCCCACCGGCGGGCAGGTGGCTGGCGGCAGCGGCAGCATCGTCCAGCAGGGTCAGCAGACCACGGTGGTGCAGAACAGCCCGACGCTGTCGTTGAACTGGCAGGGTTTCAACATCGGGGCCGACGAGCGGGTGAGCTTCGTCCAGCCCTCGGCTGCTGCCATCGCCGTCAACCGCATCGCCGACCTCAACGGTTCGAAGATCCTGGGCCGCCTCGACGCCAACGGTCAGGTTTGGCTGATCAACCCCAATGGCATTCTTTTCGGCCGCGGTGCGCAGGTCAGCGTGGGCAGCCTGGTCGCCTCCACGCTGGCGGTCGGAGACGATGGCCTGGTGGGTTCCGGCAGCCGCCGTTTCGGCGGCAGTGGCAGCGGCAGTGTCGTGAACCAGGGCACGATCACCGCGGCCGACGGCGGCCACGTGGTGCTGCTGGCCCATCAGGTGACCAACGAGGGCACCATCAGCGCCCGGCTGGGCACGGTGGCGCTCGGCGCCGGCAGCGCCGCCACCCTCAGCTTCACCGGTAACCGGCTGCTGCAGGTACAGGTGGACGCCAGTCTGGTCGACAGTCTGGTCGACAACGGCGGGCTGATCCGCGCCGACGGTGGCCAGGTGCTGATGAGCGCCGGCGCCAGGGATTCGCTGCTGGCCAGCGTGGTCAACAACACCGGTGTGGTCGAGGCTCGCACGGTCGAGCAGCAAGACGGTCGCATCGTGCTGCTGGGCGGCATGGCGGCAGGCACGACGCGCGTGGCCGGCGCGCTGGACGCCAGCGCGCCCGATGGGGGCCATGGCGGCTTCGTCGAAACCTCCGCCGCTCACGTGAAGGTGGCCGAGGACGCCCGCATCACCACCACGGCGGCGCGCGGCCAGGCCGGCACCTGGCTGATCGACCCGATGGACTTCAACATCGCCGTCCGCGGCGGCGACATCACCGGCACGGCGCTGTCGACCCAACTGGCCGGTGGCAACGTCACGATCCAGAGCACCGGCGGCGGCAGCGGCACGGCCGGCGACGTCAACGTCGGCGATGCAGTGACCTGGAGCGCCAACAAGCTGACGCTGAACGCGCAGAACAACATCAACCTGAATGCGTCGCTCACCGGCGCCGGCACCGCCAGCGTGGCGCTCGAGTACGGGCAGGGCGCGCTGGCGGCGGCCAACACAAGCACCTACAACGTCAGGGCTCCGATCACGCTGCCCGCGGGTCCCAACTTCACCACCAAGCTCGGTTCGGACGGCACGGTGAAGAGCTTCACCGTCATCACCGACCTGGGTGTCCAGGGCAGCACCACGGGCAGCGACCTGCAGGGCATGAACGGCAACGTGAATGCCAACTATGCCCTCGGCAGCGACATCGATGCCAGCATCACCGCCACCTGGGACGGCGGTGCAGGCTTCGTGCCCATTGGCACCGCCAGCAATTTCGCAGGCACGTTCGACGGTCTCGGACACGTGGTTTCGGGGCTGGTCGTGAATCGTCCCAGCAGCCACCGGGTCGGGCTGTTCGGCGTGTCGAACGGCGCGGATTTCCAGAACGTGGGCATCGTTGGCGGCACATTCAAGGGCCTGAACTATGTCGGGTCGCTGGTCGGCGACAAGGCCACTGGCAACATCGTCAACGCCTATGCGACGAGTGCCGTCAGTGGGGTCTCGTGGGTCGGCGGGCTGGCAGGGCTCAGCAACGGGGGCGACATCAGGAACTCCTTTGCCACCGGATCGGTGAGCGGTACCGGGCAACTGGTGGGCGGGTTGATCGGACAGGCCCGTTTCTACGGGGCCCTCAGCAACTCCTACGCGACCGGCGCAGTCGACGCCGGCACGGCCTACTACGTCGGCGGCCTGGTCGGGCAGGCCCGCTTTGTCAGCGTCAGCAATGCCTATGCAACCGGCACCGTCACGGGCAACTTTGCGGTCGGCGGGTTGGTCGGCTATCTCGACGGAACGACCATCAGCAACTCCTATGCAACGGGTTACGTCAACTCCTACTCCGGGGGTGGGCTGGTCGGCGCGAGCAACCGCACCGTCACCAACAGCTACTGGAATACCGAAACCTCTGGTCAGGGCAGTTCTGCCGGTGGGATCGGTCTGACGACGGCACAGATGCAGCAAGCCGGCAACTTCAATGGATGGGATTTCAGTACGACCTGGTTCGGGCATCCGGGACAAGACAGCCCGCTGCTGCGGGCTCTCGTGATGCCACTGACCGTGACGGCCGTGGATGCGGCCAAGACCTACGATGGTCAGGCGTTCGCCGGCGGCAGCGGCGTCCGCTACTCCTCCACGCCTCAGAGGGGTCTGATCAGCGGCACCGTCAGCTATGGCGGCAGCGCGCAGGCAGCGACCGATGCCGGAACGTACAGCATCACGCCGGGCGGGCTCGTCTACATCGATCCTCAACGCCATGCCCTCACGTTCGTCGATGGCGCGCTGACCATCGGCCAGGCGGCACTGACCGTCACGGCCCATGCCGCGAGCAAGACCTACGACGGCGCGGCCTACAGCGGCGGCAACGGCGTGACCTACGGCGGCCTCGTCAACGGCGAGACCAGCGCGGTGCTGGGCGGCGCACTCGGCTATACCGGGAGCAGCCAGGGCGCGGTCGACGTTGGCAGCTACGTCCTCACGCCGCAGGGCCTGAGCAGCGGCAACTACCAACTCAGCTACGTCGATGGCGCGCTGAGCATTGACCCGGCGATCGCACCGGTGATCCAGCCCGGCCCCGTGCCCGACACGCTGAGCGCGAACATCACCCAGTCGACCCATGCGCGGTTCGCGCCGAACGCGGGGGTCGCGATCGGCTCGCCCGAGTTCCCGTCTGCGCCGGCGGCCCTCCCGGCGCCGGCCGACCCCACCGCTGCCTCGCCAGCTGTCACTGCAGCCGTGTTCGAGCGGCGCATCGGCGGCCCCAAAGGGCCGCTGCTGCGGCGAGAGCGAAACAGCGTCAGGCTGCCGGCCCTCCTGGTTCAAGACGACGAATGATGACCGTGCCGACAAGACCGTTCAGATTCATGTGCCGAAGGGTGGTCACGCAAGCCGGGCTGCTGACCCTGCCGCTTGCCGCCTTGTGGGTACCCTGTGCTGCGCTGGCGCAAGTGCAGCCGGACGCGGGCGCGATCTTGCAGCAGGTGCGGCCGGCTCCGCCCCCAGCGCCTGGCGCAAAGGGCAGCATGGTGATCGACAAGCCGTTCGATCCCTCGCTGCCGGAGAGCCTGCCTGTCGCGGTGACGGCGTTGCAGATCACGGGCAACACGCGCTTCGACACGCCGACCTTGCATGCCCTGGTGGCACAGGCCGAAGGACAGCGCCTGACGCTGGCCCAACTGGGCCAGGTGATCGCGGGGATCACCGACTTCTACCGCCGCGCGGGCTATCCGCTGGCACGGGCCGTGATCCCGGCGCAGACCATCGAGGCTGGCGTCGTGCGCGTCGAAGTCATCGAAGCGCATTACGGCCAGGTGCTGCTTGACAACAGCAGCCGCATCGACAGCGCCTTGCTGGAGTCCACGCTGGCACCATTGCGACCCGGCGAGATCGTGGCGCAGGACACGCTGGACCGCGCGCTGCTGCTGCTGTCGGACATCCCCGGCGTGGAGGTGGCCGCCACGATCAAGGCCGGTGCGGCGGCGGGCAGCTCGGACCTGTGGGTCAACACCCGCCCCGGCCCAGGGTTCGCCTCGAGCGCGACGCTGGACAACCACGGCAATCGCTACACCGGACGCTTGCGCGCCAGCGCCACGGCGAGCCTGTTGAATCCGCTGGGGCGCGGCGACGAACTCAACGCCAGTGTCCTGACGTCGGGCCGCGGCACAAACTTCGGCCGCCTGAGCTATGAGACGCTGGTGTCGGGCGCCGGCACCCGGCTCGGGGGCGCCGTCTCGATGCTGGACTACCGCCTGGGTGGCCCGCTCGCGGCGATCGGCGGCCACGGCACCGCGCGGGTGATGAGCCTGTCGGCGCAGCAACCGCTGTGGCGCAGCGCCGAGGGCAGCATCTTCGCGCGCTGGCAGGCCGGCCGCACGCAGCTGCGCGACCACATCGATGCCAGCGGCATTCGCAACGACAGGCACATCGATGGCGGCACGCTCATGCTTTCGGGCAATCGCAGCGACGGGTGGCTGGCCGGTGGAACGACCCTCTTCAGCCTGGGCTGGAGCGCGGGAAGAGTCGGGTTCGACGATGCACAGGCTGCAGCGGCCGACGCCGCCACAGCCCGCACGGAAGGTTCGTTCTCGAAATGGGCGCTTGCGCTGTCGCGGCAGCAGGCCTTGAGCCGCAGGGACGTGCTGGCTGTCAGCGTCTTCGGCCAGTGGACGAACGCCAACCTCGATTCGTCGGAGAAGCTGTCAGCGGGCGGGCCCACGGCGGTTCGCGGCTACGACACCGGCGTATTGCCTGGCGACTCGGGGCAGCTCGCAAGAATGGAGTGGCGCCGCGAACTGGGTGAGCTGGGCACCGGCAGATGGCGGTCGACCGTGTTTGTGGATGGCGCCAGGATGACGATCAACCGGCAGCCCTGGACCGCTGCGGCCAACGGAGCCACGCTGAGGGGCGCCGGTGTGGCGCTCGCCTGGGCGAGTCCACAGGGCTGGCAGGCCCGCGTGACGGTGGCCGCGCCTCTCGGTGGCGTGCCTCCACGGGCCCAGACTCAACGCTCCACCCGCGTCTGGGCCGAGGCGGGCTGGCACTACTGATCCGGGTTGCAGCGGTGGGCACGGTCGTCGTTGAGAGGCGAGTGACCGCAGCACGTCGCGTGATGTCGGCGCATCACTCTGTTCCATCGTGCTCGCTCGGCCGCCATGCGAGCTCAACCGAGCCTCGCCGCTCCGTTGGGATTTCCCTTCACCCCGACCGTTCGCCTCGGCCCGGCTCGGCCCCGGCTTGATTCATTCCTGCATGCAGTTCGCGGTTTCGGTCGTCCAGACCCGGATCGGCTTGATGATCTTCACCGTCATGGACTCGATGCCTGGGTCGGCATCGATCGATCAACCGCCTGTTCTCCGATCACCGGGAGCGCTCGCCCGGGCGGGCGCCTTGTTGTGACCCGTGTGTCAGGAGTCGTCGGTTCTTGAAGGGGGCACCAACGCCGGGCCGAGCGCATAGATCTCGGCCGCATCCTCGGGCTCGAGGTCAAAGGCTTCGTCGAACTGGGTGTCCGCAATCATCGCGGCCGAGATCGAGTCGACCTCGGGCTGCACGAGCATCACCCGATAGGCAAAGCGACGAATCCATTCCGGCTTGGGGTGCGAAGGTCTGACGGCAGCGGTGCCCATGAACATCTCCCGACACTACCCGTGCAGTGTCGGGGAGACGGGGCAGGTTTTCTGTAGGACGACAACGCACAGCGGCGCCGTCCGGCGCCGCTGCAGTACCGCTCGTCGCTTGAACGCGCCAGCGCCGGTCAGGGACAGACTTCCATGCGCCGCGTCACGCCACGAATGACCTCGTCACTGAACCAGAAGAAGTAGCTCGTGACGATCACCGTGTTCTTGTCGCGTGTGCGGGTCTTGTACTGGACCGGCACGACACAGCCCACATAGCCGCCCGAGGCGCCGCCCATCGGACAGGTGCCGCGCTGCGGCGGGCCGATCGAGAGCTCGCGGTTCGGGTCGACGCCCCTCACGGTGACGTCGAAGTAGTTCGTGATCGCGGATTCGTAGTTGCGCGGCGGGATCGTGCGCACCACGGCGGCTTCCGGCGCCGGCGGCGGGCTGCTCGCGCAGGCGGCCAACAGGCATGCAACCAGAAGTGCGGCGGCGGTGGTCTTCGTCATGGACGGTTCCTGGAGTGTCGTTCAGGCGCAGGGATGGTCAGCGCTTGAGGGTGGGTGTCTTTGTCGCACAAACGTGCCCGGCTTGCCAGTCCCCGGAAAGGGGTTCGCGCGGACATTTTGCCCGGGAGCTGACGTGAGCGCCGCCCCAGGGTCCGGCAATCGACTCGGCTTTGGCAACTCGACGCCGGTACTTCCACACGAACGGTGCCACGGCCATCGATCTTTCGACCGGCGATCCGCGACCTTCTCCTTCACCTGCGCGCACTGCAACCACTGACGGCTGCGCGCAGGCATCGGTGGCGTCGCGTCCGGGCAGCGACAGAACCTCGGCTCAACCCCCGATTTGCGGGCTGGTACGGATGGACCCGATCCAGAACAATTTGACACATGAAGCAACTTCAGCACTACGGTTGGGAATACGAGACGGTCGATGAGCGGCCGTCGGAGTTCGTGCCGTCGAGCGGATACGCGACTCTGTCGGGATACCCCTCCGAGGTCCAGTCGCGCCGTGCGGCGCGCGCGCGCGCCGGCCTCTGGCGTCTGGCGCTGGGTTGCCTGGCCGTGCTGGCGTTGGGCAGTCTGGCGTTGTGGGAGTTGGCGTCGATGTTGCGCAGCTGAGCCGCATTCTTCTTTCCGCAGGTCGTGCGGCGTGTTTCGCTTCGCCATCGGACCGCACACGCGCCTGGACATTCACGCATCTTTACGGCGCAGTCAAGCCGTCTTCACCGATTGCCGCGACGATGCACTCCAACGGGCCGCCGGCCCGGTCGAAGGAGTGGGTGAAATGATGTCCGAAATGAAGCGTTCGATTTTTCCGGCGCGCACCGGCGCGCCGGTTTTTCGCATGTTGGTGCTTGGCGTGTTTGCGGTGGCGGCAGCCATCGTCTCGGTGCCAGCCCATGCGCAGCGACATGGTCCGGGCATGGACAGCCCGGGCATGATGTTCGGTGGTTCGTCGGCGCACATGGCACGCCGCATCGATCGCATGCTCGACAGGCTCAAGGCCAGCGACGCGCAGCGTGCCCAAGTCAAGCAGATCGTGCAAGCGGCAATGGTTGACCTGAAGACGCAGCGCGAAGCCGCGCGCGGTCTGCGCGAGAAGGGCTTGCAGATTTTCACGGCGCCCAACGTGGATGCAGCCGCAGCGGAATCGCTGCGCCAGCAGATGCTCGCCCAGCATGATCAGGCCAGCCGTCGCATGCTGCAGGTCATGCTCGACGTCAGCGGAGTGCTGACCCCCGAGCAGCGTGCCAAGTTCGGGGAGCAGGTCCGGCAGCGGCAGCAGCGCATGCAGCGTCCTGCGGATCGCGGCACGACCAAGCCGTGACGCGAGCGACCAGGGGCCGATTCACGGCGCGCCGAGCCGCCCGGTCACGATGCGCGGCGGCGCCCAATGTGGGCACGCATGGCAAGCGTGGTTGCGCGGCCCGAACGGTCTCAGAACACCCACAGGTCGGCTCGCGGGATCTCCAGCCAGTGCTCGCCGGCCGCCAAGGGTGTCCGGCCGTGCGCGCGCAGGCGCATCTCGCCAAGGTGAAACAGGTGCTCCCAGCGGTCGCCGAGGTACATCGAGGTGATCAACGGCACCTTCACACGGTTGGCGCCGGGCCCGTCGACCAGGCGCACGCGCTCCAGGCGGATCATCGCGGTGGCGGTGCCGCCGCGGGTCTTGGCGCGGCCGCGTGACTCGCCCCACAGGCTCCAGCCGGGGCCGTCGATCAGCGCCGCACCGTCGCGCACTTCGGTCACGGTGCCTTCGAGGCGGTTGTTGCTGCCCATGAAGTCGGCGGTGAACAGCGTCTGCGGCGTGCCGTACATTTCCTGCGGTGTGCCTTGCTGCTCGATCACCCCGTTGTTGAGCAGCAGGATGCGGTCGGACATCGCCATCGCCTCGTTCTGGTCGTGCGTGACGACCAGCGCCGAGAGTTGCATCTTCAGGATCAGTTCGCGCAGCCACGCGCGCGCTTCCTCGCGTAGCTTGGCATCGAGGTTGGACAGCGGCTCGTCCATCAGGATCACCGGCGGGTTGTAGACCAGCGCGCGCGCAATCGCCACGCGCTGCTGCTGGCCGCCCGAGAGCTGGTGCGGCAGGCGCTGCGCAAGCTCGCCCAGCCCCAGGTTCATCAACGCCGTGTCGACCCGCTCGCGCGTTTGCGCGCCTGCCACCTTGCGCAGCTTCAGGCCGTAGGCGACGTTGTCGAACACCGTCATGTGCGGCCACAGCGCGTACGACTGGAACACCAGGCCCAGGTGGCGCTTCTCGGCCGGTACTTCACGCTTCGCGCCGGCGTCGAAAACCTCGCGGTCTTCGACGCAGATCACGCCGCGGTGCGGCGCTTCGAGGCCGGCCACCGCACGCAGAAGCGTCGTCTTGCCGCTGCCCGAAGGGCCGAGCAGCGACACCACCTCGCCCTGGTTCAATTGCATCGACACGCCCTTCAGGATGGCGTTGTCTCCATAGGAAAGGTGCAGGTCCGACACGCTCAGCTTAGTCATGCAGTTTCACTCCGAAGCGCAGTGCAATGGCCAGTCCCGCACCGACCAGGACCACGTTGATCAGCGACAGCGCGGCCACCATGTCGGCGCCCCCGGTCGCCCACAGCGACACCAGCAGCGAGCCGATGACTTCGGTGCCGGGGCCCAGCAGGTAGACCCCGGTCGAGTATTCGCGCTCGAAAATCATGAAGACGAGCAACCAGCTCGCGAGCAAGCCGTAGCGGATCAGCGGCAGCGTCACATGGCGGCTCACCTGACCGCGCGTCGCGCCGGCACTCCGTGCGGCCTCTTCAAGCTCGGGGCCGACCTGCAGAAGCGAGCTCGACACCAGCCGCATGCCATAGGCAAGCCAGACCACGGTGTAGGCGAGCCACAGACTGAACAGCGTGGTGCGCAGCGGTGCGAGCGGTGGAAAGAACAGGAACACCCACAGGAATGCCAAGCCCGCGAGCAACCCCGGCACCGCGCGAGGAACGAGCACCATGTAGTCGACCAGACGTGTCCAGCCGTCGTTCTTGCGGTGCGTGGCCAGTCCGATCGCGGTATAGCAGGCGACTGCGAGTGCGCCGCCGACCACGCCGATCAGCACGGTGTTCCAGATGCCGCGCACCAGCGTGGGCTGGCCGAAGACCTCTCGGAAGTGATCGAGCGTCAGCACCTCCAGCAGGTTGACGCCTTCACCCCACTGAGTCACGAATGAGCGAAGCGCGATACCCGACAGCGGCACGACGATGGTGAGGAACAACCACAGTGCGACGATCGCAGCGGCGACCCAGCGCCATTGGCCGAGCGGCAGCGGGCGTTGGCGGCCCGCTTTGCCCTTGACGGTGACGTACTTTCCGGCGCTCTTGAGCAGGTGGCGTTGCAGCATCACCAGCGGGAACGTGATCGCGACGATGCACACCGCCACCGCGGCCATCAGGTGGTACGACGGGGTGCCGAGCTTGTTGGTCAGCTTGAAGAGGTAGGTGGCCAGCACGAGGTGGCCTTCGGGGTCGCCGAGCACCAGTGGCAGGCCGAACAGCTCGAAGCCGAGAAAGAACACCAGCACGCCAGAGAACAACAGCGAGGGCGCGACCATCGGCAGACTCACGTCGCGTGCGACCTGCAAGGGCGATGCGCCGCCCATGCGTGCGGCTTCTTCGACGTCGGAGCCCAGGCTCTTCAGCGCTGAGGCCGAATACAGATAGACGTGCGGCACGTGCGTCAGCCCCGCAACGACGGCGATGCTGGTCAGCGAGTAGACGTTCCACGGCACGCTGCCGACGAAACTCTTGACCCACAGGGACCAGAATCCCACCGGCCCTGCCGACACCACATAGCCGAACGCCAGCACCATCGGCGAGACGAACACCGGTACCAGCAGCAGCGGCTCGATCCAGTGGCGCCCGGGGAGGTCGGTTCGGACCATCAGGAACGCGAGGATCGCGCCCAGCGGCAGCGCGATCGCCGCCATGCCCAGGGCAATCACGACCGAATTGCGCAACGCATCCCAGAAGTCGGAGTCGGTGAAGATGAACCCGAACGCTCCGAATCCAGCCTTGTGCGGCATGAAAAACGGGGCGTCGAGCAGGCTCTGATAGAAAATCAGGCCGAGCGGCAGGAAAACTGCCAGCGCCGTCAACGTGATGACGCTGAGGCGCGGCAGCGACGCACGCATTTACTTGCCGCCCTTGATGGCCTGCTGCCACTCCTTGATGAACGCGAGGCGCTTGGCCTGCTCGAGGTTGACCAGCAGTTCGGGACCAATCGGGATCGGCTTGAGCGTCGCGCCCAGCGTCTTGGTCAGACCTGCCATCGTGGTGGCACCTTCAACATCGGTGCGGATCGAGCCCAACTCGGCGTTGGCGATGACGGCCTGGCCGCGCCTGGACAAGATGTAGTCGAGCCACACCTTGGCGGCGTTCGCGTGCTTCGCGCCCTTGGAGATGAACATCACGCGTGACATCACCAGCGTGTAGTCCTTCGGGTAGACGATGGCGATGCTCGGGTCCTTCTTGGCGCGCAACAGCGCATACGAGGAGAAAATGTTGAAGCCGAGCAGATTCTCACCCGATCCGATGCGCTCAAGCATGGTGCCGGTGCTCGATTGGAAGCGAGGGCCTATGGTGCCGAGGGCATGGACGAAATCCCAGAACTTGGGATTTTCCTTGGCGTCCTGCGTGATCAGCATGAAGCCGACGCCGGATTTCTCGATGTCGTAGGTGGTGACCTTGCCCTTGAGCTTGTCGGCGTGCTGCGAGAACACGCGCAGCATGTCGGCGTGACTTTGCGGAATTTCATCGGCGCTCAGCAGCCGCTTGTTGTAGACGATGGCGATCGGCTCGTAGGTGGTGCCGAACGCCTCGTTCTTCCACACCGCCCAGCTCGGCACGCTCGAGATTTCTGGCGACGCATAGCTCAGTGCATTGCCGTCATTGACAAGTTTGACCTGCAGGTCCATCGATGAGCTCCACAGCACGTCGGCAGAACTGCCGCTGCCGGCCGCGCGCTCGCTGATGAAGCGGTTGTAGATCTCGGTCGAGTTCATGTCGTTGTATTCGACCGAGATTCCCGGATACAGTGACTGGAAGTCCTTGATCAGCGGGTTTGCCGATGCGGTGTCTGTGGTGCTGTAGATCACCACCTTGCCTTCCTTCTTGGCCGCTGCCACCGTGTCGGCATAGCTGCTCGGATAGCCCGGGGGCGCTTGGGTGTAGCCCACCATCGGAATGAGCGCGAGCGCTGTGATCGAAGCGAACAGGACACGTTTGAGCTTCTTCATGGATCAGACTCCTGTGATGACAATGCCCTTCGAGCCGTGCCACCGGGGGGTGACGCGGCGGCACGCCTGGCCATTCCGGGCATGATGGCTAAGTGCGGCCGACATGATGTATGGAATTGATGATGCGGCGCGTTGCCGGGCAAGGCGCTCGGGTCAAGCCCGTAGTCTGCCGGCTCAAGCTGTCAATGGGCTGTCAGCGGGCCGTATTCGAGCGCGCCGCACAGAGGCGCATGCCTCGCGCTGCCTCGGCTCGGCAGCTGCGCAGTTCACACAACTTTACCGGCGAGCCGTCAGGGCTTCACCGCTGGATTTCACCATCGGACATCGGACATCGGACATCGGGAGCAGATCATTCGGCCCGTGCCCCTCGTCGCGGTTGGTGATGCGCCACTATTGAGGTTCAATCCGCGAATGACAAGCCGCCACGTTCACGGTCCGCGTGCCAACTCTACGTCGGGAGATCTACCTTGAATTCGCGTGTGCTGCTGATTGACGACGATGCCCGGCTCTCCGCCATGGTGGGTGACTACCTTGGCAACGCCGGCCTCGAGGCCGAGATTGCAGGTTCGCTGGCAACAGGGCGCGAGCGCCTCGCGGCGACGAATTTCGATGCCCTGGTGCTCGATCTGATGCTGCCTGACGGCGATGGCCTCGATCTGTGCCGCGAACTGCGTGCCGATCCGCGCACCCGGCATCTGCCGTTGTTGATGCTCACGGCACGGGGCGAGCCGATGGACCGCATCCTCGGCCTGGAGCTGGGCGCGGACGACTACCTGCCCAAGCCTTTCGAGGCACGTGAGTTGCTGGCCCGCATCAAGGCCTTGCTGCGCCGCGCGGCGCCGCAACCGGTGGATGACGACGTGCTGCGTTTCGGCCGGCTCGAGGTCGATCTGGGGGCGAGGGTGGCGCGCCTGGGTGGGCAAGTCTGCGATCTCACCGGGCACCAATTCGATTTGCTCGTCGTGCTGGCGCAAAGCCCGGGTCGCGTGCTGTCGCGCGACCAGATCATGGATTCGCTCAAGGGCCACCCGCTCGAAGCCTTCGACCGCTCGATCGACGTGCACATCTCGCGCATCCGCGCGGTGATCGAGAACGATCCCAAACTGCCGCGACGCGTGCTCACCGTGCGCGGCGCCGGCTATGTATTCGCCCGCAAACAAGACGCCGACGAAGCGGCCTGACGCGCGCGCGGAACACGCCGCTGGAATGAATTCGGGACACACCGAATCGATGCGCGCATGAAGAGCCTGTACCTGCGGATCTACGCCACGGTCGTGCTGGTGCTGCTGCTGTTCGCGCTGGCGTCGGGCTGGGTTTTCCAGCGCCACATCGAGCAGGAGCGCCTGCGCTCCGACGGGCTGCTGACCGAGCGCATGAGTGCGTGGGCCGAGCTGATCGAGCGTTCACTGCCGGGGGCTGATGCACGGCGCCGGCGCCGCGAACCTGATTCGGGCCGCCGCGCCGGGCCGCGCTTGAAGAATCTCTACCTGCGCATCTATGCCACGGTCGTGGTGCTGCTGCTGCTCTTCGCCGCAGCATCGGGCTGGATCTTCCAGCGCCATATGGAACAGGAACGGGTGCGCGCCGAGTCGGTGCTGACCGAGCGCATGGGCACGTGGTCCGAACTGATCCAGCGTTCGCTGCCGGGCCATGACCAGCCAGCCGCCGACCAGGCCGCCGCGTTGCTCGAATGGTCCCAGCGCCTGCGCCTGCCGCTCGCGCTCGACA
>JBDSBD010000298.1:0-2650 GCA_039921765.1 Burkholderiaceae bacterium | reverse complement strand
CGCTGCACGTTGCCGGGCAAGTCGCCAACGGTGGCGTTGATCTGTGCCACGGCCACTTTGACGACAGGAGACGAAGCTGACATGGGAGGAGATCCAGACGTGCAAGACCGGGACGCAGACGGCGGTTCGACGGGCGTTGCACCGGCCTCGGCGCAGGCAAATGATTATGTCATTCGGGTCTTCGAAGACCCCGCGGCGATCGATGCCGCCCAGTGGAATCGACTCCTCGCGGCGCAGGCGCGCAGCAGCGTGTTCATGCGCCACGAATACCTGCTCGCCTTGCATGCATCGGCCAGCACCAGCGCCGCCACCGGCTGGCTGTCCCAGTTCCTTTGCGTCTTCGAGGGTGACGCCCTGCTCGCCGCCTGTCCGCTGTACCTGAAGGACCACTCGTTCGGCGAGTACGTGTTCGACTGGGCCTTGGCCGACGCCTACGAGCGCCACGGCCTGGCGTACTACCCGAAGCTGCTGGCCGCCGTGCCGTTCACCCCGGTGCCCGGCCCGCGCCTGCTCGCCCATGACGAGACCGGGCGACGCCTGCTGCTGCGCGCGATGCAGCAATTCGCGCGCCAGGCCAAGCTCTCGTCGGCACACGTGCTGTTTCTCGACGAGGCGGACCAGGCAGCGGCCCGCGCGGAAGGCTGGATGATGCGCAGCACGGTCCAGTTCCATTGGCACAACCGCGCGCCCCAGCCTTATCGCGACTTTGCCGACTTCCTGGCCAGCCTGCATCGCGACAAGCGCAAGAAAATTCAGCAGGAGCGGCGCCGCGTGGTCGAGGCCGGCGTGACGTTCACCACGCTGACCGATCACGCCATCACCGTCGAAGACTGGGATTTCTTCTACCGCTGTTACGCGCAAACCTACCGTGAACACGGCTCGACGCCCTACCTCACGCGCGCATTCTTTGCCCACAGCGCCGCGTCGATGGGGCAGAACTGGCTGCTGTTCACCGCGTGGCGCGACGGCCAGCGCATCGCCGCATCCTTGATCGGCATCGACCCCGAGCGGCGCGCTGCGTTCGGCCGTTACTGGGGCGCGCTCGAACACATCCCGTGCCTGCACTTCGACGCCTGCTACTACCAGCCGCTGGACTGGTGCATCCGCAGCGGCTACCTGCGCTTCGAGGGCGGTGCGCAAGGCGAACACAAGATGGCGCGCGGCCTGTTGCCGGTGCAGACCTGGTCGGCGCACTGGCTTGCGCACCCGCAGTTCGCGCGCGCCGTCGGCGATTTCCTGGAACGCGAGGGCGCGGGCGTGAGCGGCTATCTGGACGAGCTGAACGAGCGCCGGCCGTTCAAGTCGCAAGGCTGACGCCCTCGTTCGGTTTCAGGGCTTGAAGTCGCCCGCGTAGACCGAGACGAAAGCGCCAGGCTTCAGGTACTTGCGCAAGACCCCGTTGACCTGATCCAGGGTCAGCGCTTCGATCGCCGCATCGACGCGCGCCGAGATCGCGAACGTGCGGCCGAGATACAGGTTGTTGGCAAGCGCTCCCGCCAGACCCGCGTCCTGGGCACGCCCCAGCCGACGGAAGTTCAGCAGGCTGGTCTTGCCCTCGGCGAGTTCCTGCGCGGTGAAGCCGTCCTTCAAGGCACGCGCCACCTCCTCGCGAAATGCCGTCTCGACCTTGGCGCGGTTCTGCGGCGCGAAGATGGCATAGGCCTGCCAGGTCGAATTGGCATCCAGGCTGCTCCAGCCGATGTTGCTGCCCACGCCGTAGGACAGCCCCTCGCCCTCGCGGATTCGCTTCCAGAGTCGCGAGCTGCCGCCGCCGCCGAGCAGTTGGTCGGCCATCATCAGCGCCGCGTAATCGGCGTCGTCGTCCGAGAGCGGCAGCGCCTGGCGCACCAGCAGCGTCGCGTTCTGCTTGTCGGGCGTGACGAGCAGCAGGCGCTGCGGCTTGACCTCGACCAGCGGGTGCGGCACGCGCGCGAATGGTGCGCCTGCGTTCCAACCCCCGAGCGCGGACTGCAGCGCGGCACGCACCTGGTCGGCGTCCATGTCACCTACGGCAGCAAATTCGGCGTGAGCGGCGCCATAGAAGCGCGAGTGGAAAGCACGAATCTTCTCGATGTCGAGCGCGTCGACGTCTTGCACCATCTCGTCGAAAGTCGGCACATAGCGCACGTCATCGCGCGCATAGGGATGGGCCAGGCGCTCCTGCGTGTTTCGGGCGATGGCGCGCGGCTCCTTGCGTTGCTGCTCGATCGCGGTCAGCGACTGGCGCTTGAGCTCATCCAGTGCTTCGGCGGGGAACACCGGCTGGCGCAACAGCTCACCGACCAGCGCAATGGCTGCCGGCAGTTGCGCGCGGCGCGAACGCAGCCCGACGCTCACGCGCCCCGGCGAGGCGCTCACGCTCAATTCGGTCTTGAGTGCATCGAGCCGGTCCTGGACCTGTTGGCGCGTCAGTGTGGTCGTGCCCTTGTCGAGCAGCGCGGCGACGGCGTCCCCGACCTCGTTCTGACCGGCCAGGCTGGACAGGTCGCCGAAATGCAAGGTCAACACCGCACTCACCGCATCGCCGCGCGTTTGCTTCGGGAGCAACGCGGTCTTGATGCCGCCGACCACAGCCGTCTGGGTGCGAGCGTCGATGTTGGCCGGCGTCGCCTCGAAGGCCTCGGCCTGGGTCGCTGCAGCCTGTGGCTTG
>JBDSBD010000297.1:0-6580 GCA_039921765.1 Burkholderiaceae bacterium | reverse complement strand
CGATGCCGCGGTCGGGCAGCGCATCGAACAGAAGGTGCGCGAAGGGACGGTCGCCATCAAGGCGGCTGAAGGCATGGGGAAGGCCTAGAAGGCTGCTCGTCGCCAAGCGAGATCGCGTCCGCCGTTCATTGCAACGGGGCGACCTGCTGCACAACCAAGGTCTCGATGCGTCACGTCAAGATCGCCTGTCGAGGCGTGGCTGGAAAGTAAAGAGGAGGAGATCATGAAGGTCGCAATCGTCGGCGCCGGCAAGGTGGGCTCTGCCTGTCTCCTGTCCCTCGTGATGCGGGGAGTCGCGCGCGAGATCGTCGTGATCAATCGCCGCCATGAGCGCGCCCAGGGTATCGTCACCGACATTCAGTACGGCGCACCTCTGTCGTGCCCGGTCGTGCTCCGCGCCGGGGACTATGCGGACCTCGACGGTGCCCAACTGGTGCTGATCACGGCGGGCATCAACGAAAAGACCGGCGGAGCGACCGATCGGAGTGATGCGGCCGGGCGCCTGAAGCTGCTCGATCAGAACGCCGCGGTCTATCGCGACGTGGTTCCCCAGATCGTGGCGAGGGCACCGGAGGCCTTGATTCTTGTCGTGACCGATCCGCCGGACCCGCTTGCCGACCTTGCTCGCAGACTGGCGGGGCACGATCGCGTGCTGAGCACAGGAACTTTCCTGGATACGCTGCGCTTTCGCTTCCATCTGGCGCGCTGCCTCGGCGTCCATCCGATGAGCGTCGATGCCCAGGTGCTCGGCGAGCATGGAACATCCCAGGTCTTCATCTGGTCTTCGGCGCGAATCGGCGGGACGCCGATTCATGATGCCTTGGGTCACGGTGAACAACAGGCGCAGGAGTTCCGCCAGCGCATCGAGCAGGAAGTCAGGTTCGCCAATATCACGATCATCGAGGGGAGTGGAGCCAGCCAACTGGGCATCGGGATGGTTGCCGCGCGCATCGCGGACGCAATCCTGTGCGATGAACAGGCCGTGATCCCGATCGGGGCGTACAACGATCGTTACGGCGTGACCCTGTCGCTGTCTTCTGTCGTCGGGCGCCGGGGGGTGGGCAGAGTTCTTGAGCCCGACATGACCGAATGCGAACGCAAGGCGCTCGCCGAGAGCGCAGACCAGTTGCGCCAGGCGGTCGCGCGGCTGGCGCATTAGCGGCGGGCGCATTCCTCCTCGAGGGTCCACCAACCATCCAACGCAGGCTGTCTCCCCGGAGCAGCGCATCGACAGCCACGCTTGTGCGTTGACATTTGCAGTGCTGTCGGCACCCGCCAGAGCGCCGCGTTGCGTGCAATCTGAGCGTCGCGCCGCTGGCATGGTCACTCCCCCACGGTTGCCCGTCCGGGGCGCGCCGTGGCCATCGGCCTTCGGGTCGATTTTTCGTTGGGACGCCGCTGTCGGGACCTCACGGGTCACGCCCCACGCCTTTTACCTATTGCGCACCCCCGCCCGACCGGGTCACACTGCAGCAAGCGCTGTGGCAGGCCGGCCCCCGACGGGCCCTATCGAGCCAGCCTGCCATTGACACTGATCCGACAGTGAACACACATCAACCCGAAGGAGACGGAAATGACAGCGCAACAACGTGTGGTTCTCGTGACCGGCGGCATGGGCGGTCTGGGTGAAACGATCTCGACCAAGATGGCCGATGCCGGCTACCGCGTCGTGGTGACCCATTCGCCCGACAACACGAAGTACAAGGACTGGCTCGCCGATATGAAGAGCCGCGGCTACGCCATGGTTGCCGTCGGCTGTGACGTGGCGGACCTGGACTCCTGCACCAAAGCGGTGGCTGAAGTGGTCGACAAGGTGGGCGCTGTCGACGTGTTGGTCAACAACGCCGGCATCACGCGCGACATGACCTTCAAGAAAATGGACAAGGTGAATTGGGACGCGGTGATGCGCACAAATCTCGACAGCCTTTTCAACATGACCAAGCAAGTTGCCGATGGCATGGTCGAGCGCGGCTGGGGTCGCATCATCAACGTTTCGTCGGTGAACGGCTCGAAGGGCGCATTCGGCCAGACCAACTACTCGGCGGCCAAGGCCGGCGTGCACGGCTTCACGAAGGCGCTCGCGCTCGAAGTTGCGAGGAAAGGGGTCACGGTGAACACGATTTCGCCCGGCTACATCGGCACGAAGATGGTCACATCGATTCCCGAAGAGGTGCTCAATACGAAGATCCTGCCGCAGATTCCGGTTGGCGGACTGGGCAAGCCCGAGGAGGTGGCGGGCCTCGTGATCTATCTTGCTTCCGACGAAGCGGCATTCATGACCGGTGCCAACATCGCGATCAACGGTGGCCAGCACATGCAATGACGACAACTGCGGCCGGGCTCGGCGTGGTGAGCGCCGAGGCACGCTCCACGCGGATTCGCTTCCCGACCTTCGCGGATCGGTCGGCAGACCCAGACATCGAGGGTTCATGCCCTTTCTTCAAGGAGACGAAATGAACAAGGCAGGAATCGATCAGGACGCCATCGTCAAGATGTTTTCGCAAGCCACCGCCAAACAGGGCGAGGCGCTGCGCGCGACCGTCCACGACGCCACGGTCAAGGCCTTGCAAGGGCGTGAGCTCACGATGGAGAACATCAAGAAGGTGCTCAAGACCATGACGACCGCTGCCTCCGCCGGGGCGGCGCAAAACGCCTCCAGCCCGCTGGACGTCGAGGCGATGCTGACCAAGGCCTTTGCCGGCATGGACGATGCGCTGCTGCAGGCCGTGGAGGCTCATCGCAAGGCGCTGCAGCAGTTCGTCGACCAGGGCGCCGGGCTGCAGGAGAAGCAGCTCAAAGGCGCCATTGCCAACATCGAGAAGATGGAAGACACGTTCTTCGCGACAGTGACCCAGGCGGCGAAGGCGGCGAGCGGCCCGATGCAAGGACCTTGGGAGCATGTGCTCAGTGCGATGAGGCTGAAGGGCACCGACACCGGCGCGCAAGCCACCCAAACCGTCGAGCAGTTGATGGCGCAAACGCAGACCGCGCTGCGCGAGGGTCGGGCGGCCAGCGTCAACACTGCGCAGGCCATGCTCGACGGCTACGCAGCGCTTGTGAGCGGCGTGCTGATCGGCATGTCGGAAGGGCTGCGCTCGGGAACAGCCGCGACAGCGCGAACCGCACCAAGCCCGCGCAAGAAGTGATCGCTGCGCGCGTTTGAGCGCGCCAGCAGCGGCTCCCCAAAATGACAAACCCCTCCGGCCTTTCAGCTGGAGGGGTGGATGGCTGGCGCCATCATTTGGAGCTCCAGAGATATGAAGTCCGGGGCTCCTTGAGCGCAGGGACTGCGCCGCTGGGTTTGCCTGCAAGCAGGCCCCTCAAACATAGGGCACGCGCACTCACAATTCAAGCGTGTCCAGTGTCAATCCACTCGGCATGTTCCCTCTTGTCATGCGCCCGATTTCATGATCGTGTCGAGCACGCCTTGGACACGCTGCTCGATGGCTGCGTCCATGCGGATCGGCCGACCCCATTCGCGCGCGGTTTCGCCCGGCCACTTGTTCGTCGCATCCAGCCCCATCTTGCCGCCCAGGCCACTCACGGGTGATGCGAAATCGAGGTAGTCGATCGGCGTCTGCTCGACCAGGGTGGTATCGCGCACCGGATCCATGCGCGTCGTGATGGCCCACACCACGTCGGGCCAATGACGAATGTTCACATCATCGTCGGTGACGACGATGAACTTGGTGTACATGAACTGGCGCAGATAGCTCCACAACCCGAACATCAGCCGCTTCGCGTGACCAGGGTAGCTCTTCCTGATGCTGATGATCGCCATCCGATAGCTGCAGCCCTCGGGTGGCAGATAGAAGTCGGTGATCTCGGGAAACTGTTTCTGCAGAATCGGCACGAACACCTCGTTCAGCGCCACGCCAAGGATGGCGGGCTCGTCGGGCGGCTTGCCGGTGTAGGTGGAGTGGTAGATCGGGTCGCGGCGATGCGTCAGGCGTTCGATCTCGAACACCGGGAACCAGTCCTGCTCGTTGTAGTAGCCGGTGTGATCGCCGAATGGGCCTTCGAGTGCATGCAGATAGCCGTCGACCTCCTTGAGCGGCACGCCGTGCTCGCTGGTCCCTTTGTAGCCGGGCTCTGCCGTCGGAATGTGGCCTTCGAGCACGATCTCGGCGGTGGCCGGCACCTGCAGCATCACGCCGGCATCGCCCACCGATGAATCGGCAACCTCGGTGCGGCTGCCACGCAGCAAGCCCGCGAACTGATACTCGGACAAGGTGTCGGGCACCGGCGTGACGGCACCCAGGATGGTGGCCGGATCGGCCCCAAGGGCCACTGCGATGGGAAACGGCCGCCCGGGCCGGGCCACGCGAAAGTCACGAAAGTCGAGCGCGCCACCACGATGCGCCAGCCAGCGCATGATCACCTGGCGCTTGCCGATGACCTGCTGGCGATAGATGCCCAGGTTCTGGCGCGCGCGCGCGCCCGGGCCGCCCTGCGGCCCGCGCGTGATCACGAGGCCCCAGGTGATGAGCGGGCCGGCGTCCTCGGGCCAGCAGGTCTGGATCGGCAGCAGGCCCAGATCGACCTCGGCCCCCGCCTGGACGATTTCCTGACAAAGCGGTCGCCGCACGCTCGCGGGCTTCATGTCCCACAGCGCCTTGGCCATCTGCAGCAGCTTGCCGGCGTCCTTCAAGCCCTTCGGCGGCTCGGGCTCCTTCAGGCTCGCGAGCAGCTGTCCGACGTCGCGCAGCTCCCTGACATCGGCCGCCCCCATCCCGAGTGCCACCCGCTTCGGCGTGCCAAACAGGTTCGTCAAGGCTGAAATTTTGTAACCGGCAGGCTGCTGAAACCAGAGCGCCGGGCCGCCACGGCGCAAAACGAAGTCGCTGACCGCTGTCATTTCGAGCCGCGCCGAGACTGGCTCTGCGACCCGGCGCAGTTCGCCGGCTCGCTCCAGACCGCTCATAAAGTCACGCAGATCGTAATATTTCATATTAATTTGAAATTAAACGACTTATCCATATGCTTGACTGGATATGAGAAGCCTTATAGATTTCGCCTCTCCTCGACTTGATAGGGAAAACCCGAATCTTTCGTCGTCGGTGCGCAGAGGCTGCGAACACCGTCGATGACCTGGCGGATCGTCGCGCGACTTGCATCTGGCAGCTCGCACCACAGCATCGGCCGAACATTATCGCCGCCGCCCCGGCGCGCCGACCTTGGTATCGGTTGCGCAAACGGGTACTGGATGCGGCGAGCGAAGGACTGACATGACGGCACTCAGCCACTGGATTTCGACGCTTCGATCGGCACGCCACGCGACCGCCCGATCGACGCAGGTGTTTCTGCGCGACCTCGGTCACGGCCTGCTCGAAGTGAGCCACAACACCCTGGCCCTGCTGGGCCTGGCACTGGCGGCGACCCTGCTGTTCGCCTCCGGCCGCACCGATTTGCGCAACGCGGCGGAAGCCCAGGCGCTGAGCTGGTTGCAGGAGCGCCAGGAGTTGCGCGCAGACCCGGCGCAATCGCTGGCTGCCGATCTCGGCGAACGCGGTGCCGTGGCACGCGCCACAGCGTCCGACCCTCGCGAATTGAGCCGCCAGCAGGCCTCGGTTGCGTTGTGGCTCTCGCGCCGCTACCGGGTCGCCCCGGAGCCGATCAGCCGCCTCGTTCAGGAGGCTTGGCGTGTCGGCGAACGCGCCCGCCTCGACCCGACGCTGATCCTGGCGATCATGGCGGTGGAATCGAGCTTCAACCCGTTCGCGCAAAGCAACGTGGGTGCCCAGGGCCTGATGCAGGTCATGACGAAGATTCACAACGACAAGTACGAAGCGTTCGGCGGCAATCACGCCGCGTTCGACCCGGTCACCAATCTGCGCGTCGGCGTGCAGGTGCTCAAGGAATGCATCGCCCGCGCCGGCAGCATCGAGAATGGCCTGCGCTACTACGTGGGCGCGGCCAACCTGCCCGACGATGGCGGCTACGCCAGCAAGGTGCTCAGTGAGCAGCGTGCCATGCGCCAGGTTGCGGGCCTCAAGGCCGCCCCCGTGAGTCAACCGGTGATCGCAGCTTCGTCGTTGTCGACTCCGACCGGCTCCGGCGCAGCCAAGCCCGACGTCGCCGCAACGCCGCCGGCCGCAAAGACCGACACACCGGCACGCACGCCCGAGCAGGTCGCGATGCTGCGCTAGTCAGCGCGGCGCTTGAGCAGGCGCGACGCTCACGCGGCGTCCTCCGCTACACTGGACCCGCCGCACGACTGGCGATGTGGCCCCTCCTCTGACACGGAGTGCGGGGCCTGAGGTGGGTTACCACCGGGAAGTGCGGTCGGCACCTGCGCGGGCAGGTCGTCGTTCAGCCGTTCGCCTGGGCAGCCTCGTGTTCGCGTGCCGTGTGCACACGCTCCAAACCGGGGACTTCGCATGAAGAGGACTGCCAACCATGTTTGACCGCGCCCAATCGACCCTTGCCAACGTCGACCCCGACCTGTGGTCGGTGATCCTGCGTGAGAATCAGCGCCAGGAAGAGCACATCGAGCTGATCGCCTCCGAGAACTACGCATCGCCGACCGTGATGGCCGCGCAGGGCACGCAGCTCACCAACAAATACGCCGAAGGCTACC
>JBDSBD010000296.1:0-4726 GCA_039921765.1 Burkholderiaceae bacterium | reverse complement strand
CTCGGCTTCCTGAAGTTTCTGACCGAACTCACCGGTGTCGGGGAAACGGTGCATCAGAGATGTGAACCACCACGAGAAGCGTACGGCACGCCAGACTCTGCGCAGACAACGATCCGAGTAATTGTCGATGCCGGCGTGGCTTGCGTCGCGATAGACCTCGATCAAAGCGCTGGCCAGATAGCGCACGTCGGAGGCCGCCAGGTTCAATCCTTTCGCGCCCGTGGGTGGCACGATGTGGGCCGCATCACCAGCGAGGAACAACGAGCCGAAGCGCATTGGCTCGGCGACGAAACTTCGCAGCGGCGCGATGCTCTTTTCGATCGATGGTCCCGTGATCAGGCTCTCGGCCGCTTCGGGGTCAAGCCGGTGGCGCAACTCGTCCCAGAACGCGGAATCGGACCACTGCTCCACGCGGTCTTCGAGCGAACACTGGATGTAGTAACGGCTGCGTGTGGTGGAGCGCATGCTGCACAGTGCGAAGCCACGCGCATGGTTCGAGTAGATCAGCTCGTGCGCCACCGGCGGGGTATCGGACAACACGCCGAGCCAGCCGAACGGGTAGCCACGCTCGTAAGTGTGCACGGCTCCCTCCGGCACGCTGGCGCGGCTCACGCCATGAGAGCCATCGCAGCCGGCAATGAAGTCGCAGTCGATCTCATGACTCTGGCCGTCCTTGCGATACGTCACGCGCGGGTGGGCGCTGTCGAAGTCGTGCACCGCCACGTCTTCGGCTTCGTAGATCGTCGCGGCACCTTCCGCACTGCGTGCAGTCATCAGGTCATGGGTCACTTCGGTCTGGCCGTACACCATGACGGTCTTGCCACCTGTGAGTGCATGCATGTCGATGCGTTGGCGCGTGTTGCGAAAACCCAGGTTGATTCCTCCGTGAACCAAACCCTCCGCGTGCATCTTCTTGCCCAGTCCGAGCTGGTCCATCAACTCCATGGTGCCCTGCTCCAGCACGCCAGCACGGATGCGGCTGAGCACGTAGTCGGCACTGCGCCGCTCGATCAGCACGGCATCGATACCGGCCTGGTGCAGCAGTTGGCCGAGCAGCAGCCCGGAGGGGCCGGCGCCGATGATGGCGACCTGGGTACGCATGAAGCTGTCTCCTTGATTCGGTTGTTTGTGGGGTCAAGCGTACGCCCTTGGCATTGGACCCCGCCTTGACGGTCGAACAACGCCACCCAGCCATAGACACGACGCGCCCTTGTTCGTTGACTTCCCGCGCCCTCTTCCCGGCACCCTGACCTAGGGGGGCGATGAGCCGCATGAACCGGAAACTCTCCGATACCATGTTCCCAACGACCAGGAACGAGTTCCCTGGTGGCAAGATGACGGAGGGTTGCTGAATGCCTATCGCCGACAGCGTGAGCCTTAGTCGAAACGTCAAGATTTTCCACCCTTCGCTGGTGAACCTCTATGGTTGCACGGTGGGCGACGGCACGAGGATCGGTGCCTTCGTCGAGATTCAGAAAGACGCGGCAATCGGCGCACGCTGCAAGATCTCGTCGCACACGTTCATCTGCGAAGGCGTCGTCATCGAAGACGAAGTCTTCATCGGTCATGGTGTCATGTTCACCAACGATCGTCGTCCGCGCGCAACCAACGCCGCAGGCCAGCCCCAGACCCAGGCCGACTGGCAGGTCGAAGCCACCCGCGTGAAGCGCGCCGCATCGATCGGCACGAACGCGACCATCATCTCCGGCATCACGATCGGCGTCGAAGCGCTTGTCGGAGCCGGTGCAGTCGTCACAAAGAATGTTCCTGACTATGCGATCGTGGCCGGTGTGCCGGCGCGCGTGATCGGGGACACGAGAGCGCACCGCTGAGGGCGCCATCCGGGTGGGCGGCACATTTCGCCGAGTTCTGAGATGTCATTTTCCGAGACCGTGGTCACGCGCCGGGCATGGGCGCTTTGCGTGGATCTGCACATGCAGACTGCGCTCGGCAGATGGTGGTAGTTGTCAGCAGCTTCAGCGAGGAACGCGCAATGATCAACATCGGCATCATCGGGTACGGATACTGGGGGCCCAACCTGGTGCGCAACTTCGCCGAGACACCGTGGGCCAATGTCGCGGCCGTTTCCGATCTCGACGAGGCCAAGCTTGCCGTGGTGCGACGGCGCTATCCTGCGGTCAGGGTGACGACCGATTTTGTCACCCTGCTCCGCGATCCCGCCATCGACGCGATCGCGATCGCGACTCCCGTCAACACGCACTTCGAGCTGGCACTGGCAGCGCTCCGCGCGGGCAAGCACGTGTGGCTCGAGAAGCCGATGACGGAGAGTTCCGATCAGGCGCGGCAGCTGATTGCCGAAGCGCGTCGACATGACCGGGTTCTGCTCGTCGACCATACCTTCCTCTACACCGGTGCGGTGATGAAGATCGGCGAGCTGATCCGCAGCGGGGATCTCGGGCGCATCTACTACTACGACTCGATCCGCGTCAACCTCGGGTTGTTCCAGCGCGACGTGAGCGTGATCTCGGACCTCGCGGTCCATGATTTCTCAATCCTTGATTTCCTGCTCGGAGAACACCCGGCGGCCGTATCCGCCAGTGGCACGAACCACTTTCCCGGCACACCGGAGAATCTGGCTTATGTGACGCTGTTCTACGATTCGGGAACCATCGCGCACGCCAACGTCAGCTGGCTCGCGCCCGTCAAGGTGCGGCAGATCCTGGTGGGCGGCAGCAAGAAGATGATCACCTACGACGACCTCGAGCCCAGCGAAAAGATCAAGATCTACGACAAGGGCGTGAGCTTCACCGACGATCCGCAGAAGATCCAGGAGATGCGGGTCGGTTATCGCACCGGCGACATGTGGGCGCCCAAACTGGCGATGACCGAGGCGCTGCGTGTCGAGGGCGAGCACTTCGTCGATTGCATCGAGCACCACAAGACCCCCATCACCGACGGGCAACTCGGACTGCGCGTCGTCGAACTCATCGAGGCGGCTTGCCGGTCGATGCGGCACAAGGGCGAAACCGTCTACCTCCGACCCTGGGAGCTGGCCGCATGATTCCCTTCGTCGACCTCAAGGCGCAGTACCTGTCGATCAAGGACGAGGTTGACGCCGCGATTCAGGGCGTTTTGGACAGCTGCCAATTCACGCTGGGCAGCGAAGTGGACGCCTTCGAATCCGAGTTTGCCGCCTATTGCCAGTCCACTCACGGCATCGGCGTGAACACCGGCACGAGCGCCCTGCACCTTGCGCTGCTCGCGGCCGGCGTGAAGCCCGGCGACGAAGTGATTACCGTGCCCTTCACCTTTGTCGCCACGGTCTCGGCGATCGACTACACCGGCGCCACGCCGGTGTTCGTCGACATCGACCCGCGCAGCTTCACAATGGACGCGACGCAACTCGAAGCCGCAATCACCGACAAGACCAAGGCAATCGTTCCGGTCCACCTGTATGGCCAGCCAGCCGACATGGACCCGATCGTCGAGGTCGCCAGGCGACACGGGCTGGTCGTGATCGAGGACGCCTGTCAGGCGCATGGCGCCGAGTACAACGGAAGGCGCGCTGGCAGTCTGGGTGACATGGCCTGCTTCAGCTTCTATCCGGGCAAGAACCTGGGAGCCTACGGCGAAGCCGGCATGGTCGTCACCGACAACCCTGACTACGCACGCACGATTCGCATGCTGCGTGACTGGGGTGCCGAGAAGAAGTACCACCACGTCCTGAAGGGCTACAACTTCCGCATGGAAGGCATCCAGGGTGCCGTGCTCAGGGTCAAGCTGCGCCACCTGGAAGCCTGGACCGAAGCACGCCGAACCGCGGCCGCGCACTATGACCGGCTGCTGGCCGGCAGTGGCATCTCTACGCCGAAGGCCATGCCGTACGCCCGCCACGTCTATCACATCTATGCGATTCGAACCGGGCTTCGACGGGCTTGGCAGGACGCGCTGCTCGGGCGAGGCATCCAGACCGGCATCCATTACCCGATGCCAGTTCATTTGCTGCCGGCCTTCGCCGAATTGGGCTACCGCGCCGGCCGGTTCCCGCATGCGGAGCAAGCCGCTCATGAAGTACTGTCACTGCCGATCTTCCCGGAACTGACTGAAGCCCAATGCGAAGAGGTCGCTCGGGCCATCATGCAACTCGCATCCGGCGTAGAGAGACGAGATCTCGCCAAGGCGCTGTAGCGCGACGCGCGACGATGCGACGTATCGTGGTGCGACACCTCACTTTGCGCATGGCGCCGCAAGCCGCAAGGACGGCCAACAGCCGACATTGAAATGACCACCTCGCCCGATGCGCAGTCGCTGCTGATCTTCCCGTTCAATGGCAACGGCCTCGAAGCGATCGACTGCCTGGGTCACGCGTTTCGACTGCTCGGCTTCATCGATGACACCCCTGAAAAACAGAGGGCCAACGTTGATGGCCCTGCGGTCTTTCCGAGGTCGGCCCTGAACCAATGGCCCGACGCGCACGTGCTGGCGGTACCGGGTAGTCCGACGTCGTTTCGATCGCGTCTCAGCGCGATCGAATCTCTGGGCATAGCGCCGGGTCGGTTCGCCCGCGTGATTCACCCCACGGCAAGAATTTCGCCGCTCGCGACTCTTGGCCACAACGTGCTATTCATGGCCGGTGTCGTCATCACGAGCAATGCCGTCATCGGCAATCACGTGTGCGTGCTTCCGAACACCGTTATTCACCACGACGTACGCATCGACGCGGGGAGTCTGGTCGGCTCCAACGTGACCATTGCCGGTAACACGC
>JBDSBD010000295.1:0-22240 GCA_039921765.1 Burkholderiaceae bacterium | reverse complement strand
TGGCGCTGTTGCTCGACCCGAAGTCGCCCGTCAACCAGTGATCACAACACCCAGAATCGGCGCCGCGCGGTGCGGCGCCAGGCCCTACCCATGAGCCTCTCGAAACGCGAGTTTCTTCAGATGCTGGGCGCGGCGTCGGTGGCGGGCCTGCCCCTGTCACGTCACGCACAAGCTGCCACGGCCCATGCGCAGCAGGGGCTGTACGACCTGCCACCGGCTTTCAAGGGCCCCGGCAGCGTGTCGTTCCTGCACATGACCGACTGTCATGCGCAGTTGATGCCGATCTACTTCCGTGAACCGAGCGTCAACCTCGGCCTCGGGTCGATGCGCGGCGAGCTGCCGCATCTGGTCGGCGAGCCGCTGTTGAAGGCCGCAGGCCTGAAGCCCGGCACCGCGCTGGCGCACGCCTTCACCTGCCTCGACTTCGAAACGGCGGCACTGCGCTACGGCAAGATTGGCGGCTTCGCGCACCTGGCCACGCTCGTCAAGCAGATGAAAGCGGGTCGCCCGGGCGCCCTGCTGCTCGACGGTGGCGACTCCTGGCAGGGCTCAGCCACGGCGCTGTGGACCGATGCGCAGGACATGGTCGACGCCTGCAAGCTCCTCGGCGTGAACGTGATGACCGGCCATTGGGAGTTCACCTATGGCATGAAGCGCGTCAAGGAAATCATCGACAAGGATTTCAAGGGTCAGATCGACTTCGTCGCACAGAACGTCAAGACCGCCGACTTCGGTGACCCGGTGTTCCCACCCTATGTCCTCCGCGAGATCAATGGCGTGCCCTGCGCCATCATCGGCCAGGCGTTCCCGTACACGCCGATCGCCAACCCGCGCTACCTCGTCGCCGACTGGAGCTTCGGCATCCAGGATGAACACCTGCAGAAGATGGTGGATGAGGTGCGCGCCAAGGGTGCGCAGGTGGTGGTCGTGTTGTCGCACAACGGCATGGACGTGGACCTGAAGATGGCCACGCGCGTGCGCGGAGTCGACGCGATCTTCGGCGGCCACACCCACGACGGCGTGCCGATCGCGGTGCCGATCAAAAACGCCGGCGGCACCACGTTGGTCACGAATGCCGGCAGCAACGGCAAGTTCCTCGGCGTGATGGACTTCGAGGTCAAGGCGGGCAAGGTCACCGACTTCCACTATCGGCTCCTGCCGGTGTTTGCCAACCAATTGCAGGCCGACCCGGCGATGCAGGCCTTGATCACGAGAGTGCGCCAACCTTTCGAAGCCAGGCTGGCAGAAAACCTCGCCATCAGCGATGGACTGCTGTACCGGCGCGGCAACTTCAACGGCTCATGGGATCAACTCATCTGCGACGCGTTGATGGACGTTCAGGGCGCAGAAATCGCATTCTCGCCAGGCTTTCGTTGGGGCACCTCGCTATTGCCTGGGGAGGAGATCACGCGCGAGCTGATGATGGATCAACTCGCGATCACCTACCCCTATGCCACGGTTTCCGAGATGTCCGGGGCGACGATCAAGACCGTGCTCGAAGATGTCGCCGACAACCTCTTCAACACCGACCCGTATTACAAGCAAGGCGGTGACATGGTGCGGGTCGGTGGCCTGACCTACAGCTGCGCGCCGAAAGAGACGATGGGCAAGCGCATCGCAGACATGCGACTGAATGGCAAACCGATTGTTGCCGACAAGACCTACAAGGTCGCGGGCTGGGCGCCGGTGGCCGAAGATGCGCGCCACGCGCCGGGCACGAAGCCGGTCTGGGACGTGGTCGAGCCGTGGCTGAAGTCCCAAGGAGGGCACGTCAAGCCGCGTCGAATCAACACACCCATGCTGACAGGTGTGCAAACCAATCAGGGCATTATCTCAGGCTGATTTCGACCCCAAGTGGCGCGGGGCTCAACGCGGCACGTCTCGTCAAGGAGCTCATCATCATGCCGATCAAGCACCTCTTTGCAGCCCTGCTGCTGAGCCTGGCAACGACCTGCGCACTGGCGCAGGTCAAGGCCGTGTTTCATATCGAGGACGCGGCCGGGCAAGCGCTCGCGGGGTTGCGCAACGTCAAGAACTTCATGGACACCGAGCCGACGGCCAAGATCGTCGTCGTCACGCACGCCCAGGGCGTCGACTTCCTGATGAACGATGCGAAAGACAAGAACGGCAACCCCTATGCGATCGCAGTCGAGCTGCTGAAAGAGCGCGGCGTGAAGTTCGAAGTCTGCGAGATCACGTTGAGGAACCGCAACCTGAAGAAGGAGCAGTTCATTCCGGAAGCGCAGTTCACGCCCTCCGGCGTGGTTGAGATTGCCAAATTGCAGGCCCAGGGCTATGGCTACATCAAACCCTGAACTGACGTGCTGCGGCCGGCGCCACGCCCTGCGCCTGGCCGGCGCCACGCTGGCGGCAAGCCTGCTGCACGGAACGAGCGCGGTTGCGGCGCCGGCGGCTGCCGCGGCCACACCCGTCAAGTTGCCCGCGGTCACGCTGCTCGACGGCACGCGCTATCAGCCCGAAACGGGCCGTGGCACCGGACTCATCGTCGTCTTCTGGTCGGTCACCTGCCCGTTCTGCCGCAACGACAACCCGCATGTCGACCAACTCCACCGTTCGATGGCGAACAAGCCGCTGAAGTTGTTGACTGCCTCGATCGACCAGGATCCGGCGCCGGTGCGCAGCTACATGCAGGAGAAGGGTTTCGGTTTTCCGGTCACGCTCGACAGCGCGCCGTTGCGCGCTGCCCTGTCGGCCCGCAAGGTGATCCCACTGACCTGCTGCATCGACCGCGCCGGCGCGCTGCGCGACGTCATCGTCGGCGAGATGTTCGAAGAAGACATTCTCGGGCTGATCAAGTACGCCGGCTGAGGCTGCCGCGCGTGCACAGGTCCTGCAGCGCATACCGCAGCGCCACCGTGGGCAGCGCAGTCTTCAGGGCCACCCGCACCTGGCTCATGCATTCGTACTTGCCAATACAATGAAGTCTCTCTTCATCCGGTGGATGGGCGAAGCATGAACGTCAGAAGCAGCGAGGATCAGGTTTTCGATTCGGTGGCCGAACTCTTCGCGGTGCTGTCAACGCCGATCCGACTGAAGATCATCAGCGCGGTGTGCCACGGCGAGAAGAACGTCTCCGAACTGCTTGCGCAGATCGAGACCACCCAGCCCAACATGTCACAGCACCTCTCGATGCTGTACCGCAGCGGTGTGCTCGCCAAGCGCCGCGAAGGCACGCAGATGTACCACAGGATGCAAAGTGAGCGCGTCGCCACGCTGTGCCGAGCGGTGTGCACCCAGGTCGCTATCGAACTCGACCCGCAGTCCTCGGTCGATCTATCGGAGCGGTTGCTGCCGGCAACGTCGCGCTGACGCACCGCGAAAGGGCGCAGGCCTTGTCGTAGCGTTACGCCGATGCAGGCCCTAGAATACGCATGGACGGGCCTCCTCGCATGGAAGCGCGGCCAATCGGGTCAGGTCGGGAACGAAGCAGCCCCAACCGTTGTAACCAGTGCCGAGATCGGGCTCGTCACACTCTCCCCTTCACTTTCGGCGCGCGGCATCTGCGCTCCAGGCGCCAGCACCGGCCGCGGCAATGAACAGGAAGATGAAGCAAAACAGCACGGCCGCTTCACCCTGGTTCATCATCGGCGACAGCACCCAACCCTTCGAGGCGTGGCCGGTGAAATAGGCGAATGCCAACTCGCCCGAGAGAACGAATGCGGCCGCGCGCGTGAACAGGCCGATCAGCACCAGCGCACCGCCCACCAACTCGATGACGCCGGCCGCACCCAACAGTGACAGCAACTGCAGATTGTCGAAGTACGCGACGTGCGGAAAGTGGAACAGCTTGGCGCTGGCGTGCTGCAGCAACAGGAACGCCGTCACGATGCGCAGCACCGCCAACGCGCGCGGAGTCCAGGCATCGAAGGGGGACGGGGTCGCGTTCATGAAGGAGCCTTCCAGCGGTTGAGTGCGGCCGCCATCTTATCGGTTCTACGCGGCTTTCGCTCTCCGGTCAGGGACCGGCGACAGCCGCCGGCGCCGATTCGTCCTGTGCCGGCGCAGCGCGATGCGGCGGTGTCTCGGCATGTCCGCGGGTCATCCGCCCACGCGCCACCTGCAACGCTTCCTGCACGTCGCGCGCGTTCACGCCGAGCACCCTCGCGTAACGTTGCGCGACCTGAGCCAGCCCCGCTCCAACTCGCGCCACCGGCATCTGGCCGCAGGTGTCGACCACTTCGTTGGCGGCGCTGGCGACGATGCGCAGCATCTCGGCGTCGCTGTCGGCCTTGCGCACGGGGGTGTCGAGCGGCAGGCGCCGCACCATGTGCAGCACGTCTGCGTCCAGGCCCCAATGGTGAGCGACCGCGGCGCCCAGCGATTCGATGTCAACACCCAGCACCGCGCAGGCCGCGGCCGCTTCGCTCAGTCCAGCCTGTTCGGGCGCACCGGGCTCCATCGGATCCTGGGTCGATTGTGTCAGTTGCACGATCTGCGCCGCTTCATCGGCAAAGTGATAGCGAAGCATCAGGCGTCCGAGGTTCTGCAACGCCGCGATCAAGTAGACAACCTGCGCGTCATAGCCCGCCGGGCGCAACACCTGCGCGACGTGGCCGGCAAGGCGCACCTGGTCGAGTGTCGTCTGCAGCGCGGCAGCTTGGGCGGTTGACAAGGGTCCGGGCCAGGCGCGCAAGGTGTTGGACGCGGCGCGCACCCCGTCCACACCGATCAGCGAGATGATGCGCCGCAAGGTCAGCACAGGCCCGTTGCCCTGCACCTGCGTGCCCTGCACCTGCGACGAGTTCAACGTGCGCAGCAACTCGAAGCTGAGCGCCATGTCGTCAAGCACCTGCACCGCGATCTCGTCGGTGCGCTGGCTCTCCAGACTGGTCACGCGCGCCACGCGCGCCGCCAGCCCCGGTAACGCCGGCAGGTGGCCGACCGTGCGCAGCCGGTCGAGCAACAGTCCGATCGGCCCCCCACCGTCGCGCGCCTGAGCGTCGAGCCATCCCGCCAGTGCAGCCAACAAGGTGCGCGCGTTGTGGTAGCGCAAGCGCTCCTGGCTGGAGGTGCCTCGGTTGACGATGGCACGCAGCGCCTCGGGGATCGGCAGCGGCGTACTCCACGGCAAGCGCACCAGCTCACGGCCAAGCGGCGCCATGCGGGCGATGACAAGCGCTGTATCGGGCTCATCGAGTGCCGCCTGGGCGCAGAGCAGCCAGTGCAGCAGCGCGCTGCAGGCCAGCACATCGCGTGCTGCTGCGCTGCGCTTCGCGTGCAACGCGCCCGGGTCGAGCGCCATCGCGCGCTCGTGCGAACGTGCCGCCGCCTCGGGCGCGAGCGCGGTGGCCGCGCCGCTGGCGGCCAGCGCCATCACGCGCACGGCGCCACGCTCGTCGACCAGGAAGGAGTGCAACTGCGGGTCGCAGTGCGCCACGCCCGCCTCATGCGCGAACGCCAGACCCCGAAGCAGGCCGCAGCCCCACCCCACGGCGTCGACGGCCGTCGGGTTCGGATGCTGCACAAGCCATTCGCTCAGGGTCACACCAAGCGCGCGATCGACAGCGACAAACGGCCAGTGGTCCTGCACGCCCACCTCCGTGGGGCGGGACAGGTTGGGATGGTCCAGGCGTGCGGCGAATCTGACGTCACGCAACCAGTTCTCGAGCGCAACGGGATCGACCGGCTGCACGCGCGGCAAGGTCAGCATCAACTCGCGTTCGGAACGCGGGTCGAATGCCAGCCAGACCATCGTGCCGGCACTCTTGCCCAGCAGGCGGCGCAACTCGAAGCGGCCAAAGGCGCGGGTCGGATTCGATGGAGCAATGGACAAGGCGTGGCCAGACATCGTCAGGGGGATGAATGGCTCCGATTGGACATCGACTCGCAGGGTCGCGATGCACCGATCTGGGCGGACATCCCCGGCCAGTTCGACCTCGGCCCAACGCGCCGATTCCCGCATCGTCGATCTGGCGACGGGCGCGCTGCGCACCCCGCGTCCTCGCGTGGCCGCCGCGGCCCCGAAGGTTCAATGCAGCCGAGCGCATTCGGGCACGCTTGGGCAGGACGGCCCGGAGGTTTGCGCGCGCTATCATGGCCATAGGCAGGAACACACCGTGGCCTGCCGCACCGCAGGACACGGCAGACATGGCTTTGTGTCAGAATCGTTGGGCCTTGCCACCCACTCCGTGCGGTGCCACGCACGAGGACCGACCATGAGTAGTGAACTGATCAAACACACCTCCGACGCATCGTTCGACAGCGACGTGCTCAAATCCGACAAGCCCGTGCTGGTGGACTACTGGGCCGAATGGTGCGGCCCCTGCAAGATGATCGCGCCGATCCTTGACGAGGTCTCGAAGGACTACGACGGCCGCCTGCGGATCGCGAAGATGAATGTCGACGAAAATCGTGACATCCCCGCCAAGTTCGGCATCCGCGGCATCCCGACGCTGATGCTGTTCAAGGACGGCCAACTCGCTGCCACCAAGGTCGGCGCGTTGTCCAAGGCCCAGTTGACTTCGTTCCTCGACACTCATCTATAATCTCGCCCAACCGCAACAGGCGGCGGCATTGACCTCCAAGCCACCGCTGTCTGCTGCAAGAGATTTGCCACCACGCCCTTGAGGCAGCCGATCCGCATCAGGACGCCTGCGCCAAGGCGCAACCCTGACGCCCGATGATCCGGCGGCGTGTGGAACCGGCACCCCACCCCAAGTTTTCTCGTTCCACCGCGTGCCTGATGGCGCGCACTCCACACGGCCGGGTCACGGCCCGACCCCCGGTTCACGGTATCCAAACTGGTCGCCCTCCAGCACTCAACTCCAAGGTGTCCCTCCATGCATCTGTCAGAACTGAAAGCGCTTCACGTCTCCGAGCTCATTAAGATGGGCGAAGCGCTGGAGATCGAGAACGTCGCCCGCATGCGCAAGCAGGAGCTGATGTTCGCGATCATGAAGAAGCGCTCCAAGGGCGGCGAGCAAGTGTTCGGCGACGGGGTGCTCGAGGTGCTGCCCGATGGGTTCGGGTTCCTGCGCGCGCCCGACGCGAGCTACATGGCCTCCACCGACGACATCTACCTGAGCCCGAGCCAGATTCGACGCTTCAACCTGCACACGGGTGACCTGGTCGAAGGCGAGGTGCGCGTGCCCAAGGACGGCGAGCGCTACTTCGCTCTCGTCAAGGTCGACAAGGTCAACGAGCTGACTCCCGAGGAGAGCAAGCACAAGATCATGTTCGAGAACTTGACGCCGCTCTTCCCGAAGGAGCAGTTCAAGCTCGAGCGCGACATCAAGGGTGACGAGAACATCACGAGCCGCATCATCGACCTGATCGCCCCGATCGGCAAAGGTCAGCGCGCGTTGCTGGTCTCGCAACCCAAGAGCGGCAAGACGGTGATGATGCAGCATCTGGCACATGCCATCGTTGCCAACTATCCCGAGGTCTATCTGATCGTTCTGCTCGTCGACGAGCGGCCCGAGGAAGTGACCGAAATGCAGCGCACGGTGCGCGGCGAGGTCATCAGTTCGACCTTCGACGAACCGGCGGCGCGCCACGTCCAGGTCGCCGAGATGGTGATCGAACGCGCCAAGCGCCTGGTCGAGCTCAAGAAGGACGTGGTGATCCTGCTCGATTCGATCACCCGCCTGGCGCGGGCCTACAACAACGTGCTGCCGTCGAGCGGCAAGGTGTTGACCGGCGGCGTCGATGCGAATGCACTGCAGCGGCCCAAGCGTTTTTTCGGCGCGGCGCGCAACATCGAGGAAGGTGGTTCGCTGACCATCATCGGTACCGCACTGATCGACACCGGCAGCCGCATGGACGAAGTGATCTACGAGGAGTTCAAGGGCACCGGCAACTGCGAGATCTACCTCGACCGGCGCATGTCGGAAAAGCGCGTCTATCCTTCGATCCTGCTCAACAAATCGGGCACCCGGCGCGAAGAGTTGCTGCTCAAGCCCGAGATCCTGCAAAAGACCTGGATCCTGCGCAAGCTGCTCTATCCGATGGACGAGATCGAGTCGATGGAGTTCATACTCGAGAAGATGAAGGCAACCAAGAACAACCTCGATTTCTTCGACATGATGCGGCGCGGCGGATAGCCACGGCACTATAATTCCAGGTTTTCCGCATTCGGAAAGTGCGTTGAGCGGTTCAGCGTGGCTACCGCAACGATTGGCAAGAGAAAGCGACAAAGGCTCCAGCATGAAAGAAGGCATCCACCCCGAGTACCGCGAAGTCTGCTTCGTCGATGTGTCCAACGGCTTCAAGTTCGTCACGCGCTCGTGCGCGCAGGCCCGCGACACCATCAAGATGGACGACGGCCGCGAGTTGCCGCTGTTCAAGCTCGACACCAGCAGCGAATCGCACCCCTTCTACACCGGCACGCAAAAGAGCGTCGACTCGCTCGGCGGACGGGTCGAGAAGTTCCGCAACAAATTTGCGCACCTGAGTGCGAAGAAATAGGAAGTGCGTCTGCGCAGATCGAGATGCGCGCGTTCTGAGAAGGCAGCCCGAACGGCTGCCTTTTTCGTTGTGGCGCGCGTGAATCCGAGGCGCTCGGGCCGACATGCTGCATGATTCGCGATCGACTCCCCCGTTTGCACCGATTGCACCGTCTGCATTGAACCTCGCTCCCAACCCCGCCCTCGTCACCCAGCGCGCCGTGCAACGGCTGCCGCGCCTCGCGTTGCTGCTGTTCTGTGCCGCCTACGTGTTGCCGGGCGTCTTCAGCCGCGATCCGTGGAAGAGCGCCGACATCACGGCGTTCGGCTACATGGCAGGCATCGCACAGGGCCGCACGGGATGGTTCGCGCCCATGGTCGGCGGCCTGCCGGCCGACGCCGCGCTGCTGCCGTACTGGCTCGGCGCGATCTTCATCAAGGCGCTCAGCCCCGGGCTCGATCCGGCGCTCGCGGCGCGCATCCCGTTCGCGCTGTTGCTGGTGCTGGTGCTGGTGCTGACCTGGTACGCCAGCTACCACCTGGCGCGTACCGAGGCAGCCCAACCGCTGCCGTTCGCATTTGGCGGCGAGGCTCAACCGGTCGACTACGCGCGCGCGATCGCCGATGGCGCGCTGCTTGCCCTGATCGCGTCGCTCGGTCTGCTGCAGCTCGGGCACGAGACCACGCCCGAGCTGATGCAGCTTGCCAGCGTGGCGCTGTTTGTCTACGCCCTCGCCGCGACCCCGTTCCGCACCCTGCAACCGCGCCTCGCGGTGCTGGCCGCCCTGCCCGCGCTCGCCGCCAGCGGTGCGCCGAGCATTGCGCTGGCGCTGGGCCTGGTTGGCGCGGTGATCTGCCACCGCTCGGGCTATGCGCCGGCACGGCGTTTCGCGCGCTGGATTGGCATGAGCCTCCTGCTTGCGATAGGGGTCGCCAGTGCACTGGGAGCCTGGGGCTGGCACTTCGCATCGGGTCGCGTCGATGCGGCGAACGTCTGGGCCCTGTTGCGGCTGCTGGCGTGGTTCACCTGGCCGGTCTGGCTGCTGGCACTGTGGACGATCTGGCGTTGGCGCGATCACCTGTCAGACCGGCACATCGCGATTCCTCTCGGCTGCGCCTCGGTGAGCCTGGTGGCCTGCATCGTGATGGGCGGCTCGGACCGGGCCCTGATGCTCGGTCTGCCACCGCTTGCGGTGCTGGCAGCGTTCGCGCTGCCCACCCTGCAACGCCGCACGGCTGCGGCGATCGATTGGTTCTCGGTGTGCTTCTTTTCCGCCTGTGCGATCACGGTCTGGGTCGTCTACCTGTCGATCCAGACCGGTTTTCCGGCGCAGCCGGCCGCCAACGTCGCGCGCCTGTCACCCGGCTTCACTCCGAGCTTCTCTGTGTTGGCACTGGTCCTTGCGCTTGCCGGAACGCTGGCCTGGATGTGGCTCGTCCAGTGGCGCATCGGCCGCAGCCGCCATCCGTTGTGGAAAAGCCTGGTGTTGCCGGCCGGCGGCGTGGCGCTGTGCTGGCTGCTCGTGATGACCCTGCTGCTGACGCCCCTGGACCATGCGCGCAGCTACCGCTCGCTGGTCCAGCGCATCGAGCAACAGGTGCCGCGTGGGGCCTGCATCGCCGCCCCGGGGATGCCACGCGCGCAGGTCGTGGCGCTCGAACGTATGGGCGGCTATGGCGTCGACGCCGTCACCGCGGCAACCGCGACCCGTTGCTCGTTCCTGCTCCTGATGGAAGCACGGGACCAGCCGAGCGCACCGGGACCACAGTGGGAACTGCTTGCGCGCGAGCGGCGCAACAACAGTGACGACGAGATCACGGCCATTTACCGCCGTGCCATCGACCCGGCGTCCTGATCCGGGTCATCGGGCCGCGCCCGTTCGTCCAGCGCCTGCGCATCGAGCCGCGCTGCACCGGGATCGCGCACGCGCGCTGACGGGAAAACCAGCCGAAAACACGAGCCCTTGCCGGCTTCGCTTTGCATCTCGAGCTCGCCCCCATGGCGCTGCACGACGTGCTTGGCAATCGCCAACCCCAGCCCGGTGCCTCCGGTCTCGCGCGAGCGACTACCGTCGATGCGGTAGAAGCGTTCGCTCAGACGCGAAAGATGCTCGCGCGCGATGCCCGGACCGTTGTCGCTGACAGCAATCGCGCCGGCGCCATCGCTCTGGCGCTGCCATTCGACCTGGATGCGCCCTCCCTCGGGGGTGTATCGGATCGCGTTGTGCACGAGGTTGCCGACCGCGCTCAGCAGCTCGCTTTGCGCGCCGGCAATCTGCACGTCCAAGCCTACGGCGAAGACCAGTTCGTGGCGCCGCGCCGAGAGCACCTCGGCATCGGCCTGCGCCTGCGCCAACAAGGGCTGAAGCGCGACCCACTGATCGGTCGTCGGCCGCGGGCTTCCTTCGAGGCGCGCCAAAGTCAGCAGGTCACTGACCAGCGCACCCATGCGCTCGGCCTGCTGTGCCATCAGCTGCAGCACGTGCTTGCGTTCGAGCTCGGTCAGCGACAGGTTCGCCAGCGACTCGATGAATCCCGCGAGCACCGTCAACGGCGTGCGGATCTCGTGCGACACGTTGGCGACGAAGTCTCGCCGCATGCCTTCGTTTCGCTCGCGCTCGGTGATGTCCTGGGACAGCACGAGCCTCAAGTCATCTCCATACGGCCGCACCAGCACCGACAGCACGCGCTGGCCGCGCGGATCGGGCATCTGGACGGCAACGTCGATGGTTTGCGCCTTCAGGTAGGCGACGAAGGCCGGCGTGCGAATCAGGTTGGTCACCGGCTGGCGCCGGTCGCGCTGCGGATCAATGCCGAAATGATCGGCGGCGACCGAACTGCACCACTCGATCTGGTCGCTGCCATCGAGGAGCATCACGCCATTGGGAGAAGCTTCGATGGCCGCAAGGAACTGCGTGAGTCGGTTGCGTTCATGGGCAGCAATCTGCTCGCGCAAGTGGATCGCGCGCTCGATGCGGTAACCCAGCTCGCCCCACAGCCCGGCGTCGCGCGGCGCCTGATCTTCCTGCGAACCCCGCAACCAGTTCAGCAGTCGGTAGCCGCTCAGGGTGTCGCGCAGCACGATCGCCGCCACGGCGCCGGCGCCACCCGAGAGCAACCCCACGACCCAAGCATCCGACCGCGCGCTCAGCAGCCCGCCCAACAGCCCTCCGGCGACCATGGCGACCACAGCGGCCAACACCCGCGGCAGCAACCAGTTCATCGTCTCAGCTCGCGCCTGAACATGCGTGGCACGCCATCAAACCGAATTCACCGGCAGGTCTTCAGGTCGCGTCAATCGATAGCCGGCGCCGCGCACGGTCTCGATCATCTGCGCGCACTGCACCGGGCCGAGCGCTTCGCGCAGCCGCTTCACGTGCACATCGACGGTGCGCTCCTCGATGAACACGTGGTCGCCCCAGACCCGGTCAAGGAGTTGCGCGCGGCTGTGCACCCGCTCGGGGTGCGTCATCAGGAAGTGCAGCAGGCGGAACTCGGTCGCGCCGATCTTCACCTCGCGGGCTTCACCACCGATTCCGCGCGTGACACGGCGCGTTGCCGGGTCGAGCTTCAGCGCCCCGATCGCGACCGCCGAATCGAGCGCATCGGGCGCCATGCGACGCAGGACCGCGCGAATGCGTGCCATCAATTCCTGGGTCGAGAACGGCTTGGTGAGATAGTCGTCCGCACCGGCATCCAGCCCGGTGATCTTGTCGGCTTCGCCGGCGCGCGCGGTCAGCATGATGACCGGCACCGCGCGCGTGCGCAGCTCCGAGCGCCAGCGCTTGGCCAGCGCCAGGCCCGACTGCCCGGGCAGCATCCAGTCGAGGATGATCAGATCGGGCAGCTCACCGTTCACCGCCGCCTGCGCCTGCTCGGCGTCGACGGCAAGCGTGACCTCGAATCCGGCGTGGCGCAGGTTGATCGAGATCAGTTCGGCAATCGCCGTTTCGTCTTCGACGACCAGGATGCGGCTCATCTCATACTCTCCTTTGGCGGGTCGCGACCCGGGCCGCCCCAGGCCAGCCCGCATCCCCTCGGGGGGTCGGTCGACGTGCTCCTCGGACGAGGGCCGCGATCATCGCACCAGCGACTCCACGTCGCCCACCGGGTTGTGACGCACATCAGTGCCCTTGACGATGTAGATGATCTGCTCGGCCAGGTTCTTGGCGTGATCACCGACCCGCTCGATCGCCTTGGCCACGAACACGAGGTCGATGCTCGCCGAGATCGTGCGCGGATCCTACATCATGAAAGTGATCAGCTTGCGGATCAGGCCTTCGAACTCCTGGTCGATCAGGTCGTCGGCCTTGAGCACCTCGATGGCCTTGTCGACGTCGAGCCGGGCAAACGCGTCCAGCGCCTTGCGCAGTTGTGCGTCGGCGAGCTCGGCCTCGTAGGCGAGATCGTTGACCGGCAGGCGCAGCCGGCTCGAAACACCCGCGCTCAGCAAGCGCTGGACCGTGCGGGCGATGCGCGCAGCCTCGTCTCCGACGCGCTCGAGGTTGGCAATCGTCTTCGAGATCGCGATCAGCAGGCGCAGGTCCCGTGCCGTCGGCTGGCGCCGCGCAATGATGGTGGAGAGATCGCGGTCGATCTCGATCTCGGTCAGGTTGACCCGCTCCTCGGTCACCAGCACCTCGGCGGCGATCTCGGCATCGAAATGCGTCAGCGCATGGACCGCTCGCGTGACCTGCGACTCGACCATGCCGCCCATCTCGAGCACGCGGGTCGAGATGCCGCTGAGCTCGGCATCGAACTGGGTCGAAAGGTGTTTGCTGGTCATCCGAATCTCCCGGTGATGTTGTGGCTCCGGCTGCTTCGCTTGACTTCGCCGCGCGAAATCAGCCTGCGCCGCTGCCTAACGGTCAGGTTCATCCGAACCTGCCCGTTATGTAGTCCTCGGTTTCCTTCTTCTTCGGCTTCATGAAAACCTCCGAAGTCGGGCCGAACTCGATCAGGTCGCCCAGATACATGTAGGCGGTGTAGTCGGAGCTGCGCGCCGCCTGCTGCATGTTGTGGGTCACGATGACGACGGTGTACTCGTTCTTGAGTTCATGGATCAGCTCCTCGATCTTGCCGGTCGAGATCGGATCGAGCGCCGAGCATGGCTCATCCAGAAGCAGCACCTCGGGCTTGATGGCGATGCCGCGCGCGATGCACAACCGTTGCTGCTGCCCGCCCGACAACCCCGAGCCGCTCTGGCCGAGCTTGTCCTTCACCTCGCTCCAGAGCGCCGCCTTCTTGAGCGCCCATTCGACGCGCTCATCCATCTCGATGTGCGACAAAGTCTCGAACAGCTTCACGCCGAAGGCGACGTTGTCGTAGATCGACATCGGAAACGGAGTCGGCTTCTGGAACACCATGCCGACCTTGGCGCGGATCAGCGAGACATCGTCCTTCGACTCCAGGATGTTTTCGCCGTCGAGCAGGATCTGCCCTTGGGCACGCTGATCCGGGTAGAGTTCGAACATGCGGTTGAAGGTGCGCAACAGCGTCGACTTGCCGCAGCCCGACGGCCCGATGAACGCGGTGACCTTGTTCTCCGGAATGTCGAGGTTGATGTTCTTCAGCGCCTGAAAGCCGCTGTAATAGAAGTTCAGGTTGCGCACCGAGAGCTTGGGCTTCTCGGCGATCACCGACGCATGGTGCAGATCGACTCGCAGGTCCATGAAAGCTCCGGCCTTTCAGTACTTGTTGCGTAAAAAGGCGCGCGCCAGGATGTTCAGCACCAGGACACCGAGCGTGATCAGGAACACACCGGCCCAGGCCAGCTGTTGCCAGTTCTCGTACGGACTGAGCGCGAACTTGAAGATCGTGACAGGCAGGCTCGCCATCGGGTGGGTCAGGCTGCTGCTCCAGAACTGGTTGGAAAGCGCCGTGAACAGCAGCGGCGCGGTCTCGCCGGCGATGCGCGCGAGCGCGAGCAGCACCCCCGTGACCACGCCCGCGCGCGCCGCCTTCAGCGTGATCGTCAGGATGACCTTCCACTTCGGCGTGCCGAGCGCGTAGGCCGCCTCGCGCAGCGCGTTCGGGATCAGCGCGAGCATGTTCTCGGTGGTGCGTATCACCACCGGAATCACGATGAGCGCAAGGGCCAACACGCCGGCCAGCCCCGAGAAGCTGCGCATCGGTGCGACCACCACCGCATAGATGAACAGCCCGATCACGATCGACGGCGCGGCCAGCAAGATGTCGTTGATGAAGCGCGTCACGCTGCCCAGCCACGTCTTCTGGCCGTACTCGGCGAGGTAGATGCCGGCGAGGATGCCGATCGGCGTGCCGAGCAAGGTGGCAAGCGTTACCATCGTGATCGAGCCGAAGATGGCATTGAGCAATCCGCCGTCCTCGGCCTGCGGCGGCGGCGTCATCTGCGTGAACAGCGCAAGGTTCATTCCGCCCAGCCCCAAGCGCACCGTCTCGAACAGGATCCAGACCAACCAGAACAGGCCGAAGGCCATTGCAGCCAGGGACAGAGTCAATGCCACCGCATTGACGCGTCTGCGCCTGGCGTGCATGCGCAACCGTGACGACTGCAAAGCAGCTGCGGCCCCCGGCGCACCGCCACCCGAAGCTCGCCCGGTGACCGCGCTCATGCCCGCGTCCCCTCACCCTTTCTGAGTTGCAACAACAACAGCTTCGAGCACGCCAGCACGACGAAGGTGATGAAGAACAGCACCAGGCCAAGATAGATCAGCGATGCCTGGTGCAAGCCTTCACCAGCTTCGGCAAATTCGTTCGCCAGTGCTGACGTGATGCTGTTGGCGGCCTCGAACAGCGACAGTGAGCTGAGCTGGTTCTGGTTGCCGATCACGAAGGTCACGGCCATGGTCTCGCCCAAAGCGCGTCCGAGCCCAAGCATGATGCCGCCGACCACGCCCGTCTTGGTATAGGGCAGCACGACCTTGAACATCACCTCCCAGGTGGTCGCTCCCAGCGCGTAGGCCGATTCCTTCAGCAGCGGCGGGGTGACCTCGAACACGTCGCGCATCACCGCCGCGATGAACGGAATGATCATGATCGCCAGGATGATGCCGGCCGAGAGCAAGCCGATGCCCACCGGCGGCCCCGAGAACAGCGCGCCGAGGTAGGGCACGTCACCGAACCAGACTTGCAGCGGTTGTTGCACATGGATCGAAAGCAAGGGGCTGAATACCAGCAAACCCCACATGCCGTAGACGATCGAAGGGATCGCCGCGAGCAGCTCGATCGCGGTGCCCAGCGGGCGCTTCAGCCAGGTCGGCGACAGCTCGGTCAGGAACAGCGCAATGCCGAAGCTCACCGGCACGGCGATCAGCAGCGCGATGAACGAGGTCATCAAGGTGCCGTAGATCATCACCAGGCCGCCGTACTTGTCCTGCACGGGGTCCCAGTCGGTGCTCCACAGGAACGACAGGCCGTACTCGCGGATCGCCGGCCCGGCGCCGATGAACAGCGACACGATGATGGCCGCGAGCAGTGCCAGGGTCAGCCAGGCCGCACCGTGAGCCAGCCACGCAAACACCGTGTCGGCCCAGGGCGCGACACGGCGCCGTGCCGATGGTCGCCCTTGCGGCTGGGTGCGTTGCATCGTCGCAGAGCGGTTGATCGAAGGTCCGGGAAGTGTAGCGGCCACGGTAGTTCCTCGAGGGTGCTCGGGCTTGGGCGGCATCGCGCGCGCAAGCGCCGCCCGCCGCGTCGCCGTCGGGCTAGTTCGCCGCAACCGCCTTGCCCGCGCCGTTCTTGATGTGGTCGGCCCAGAGCTTGCGCACCAACGTCTTCACTGAATCAGGCATCGGCACGTAGTCGAGCTCGCTGGCCTGCCTGTCACCGTTGGCGTAGGCCCAGTCAAAGAACTTCAGCACGTTGCCCGCGTTCACGGGCTTGTCCTGCACGGCGTGCATCAGGATGAAGGTCGCGGCCGTGATCGGCCATGCATCCTTGCCCTGCTGGTTCGTCAGCACCTGATGGAAGGTCTTGTTCCAGTCCGCGCTGGCGGCAGCCGCCTTGAAGCTCGAATCGTCAGGCGAGACATAAACGCCAGCCGCATTCTTCATCTGCGTGTAGGACATCTTGTTCTGCTTGGCGTAAGCGTATTCGACATATCCGATCGAATTCGGCAAGCGTTGCACGAACGCCGAGACGCCCTCGTTGCCCTTGCCCCCCGCGCCCACCGGCCAGTTCACCGCAGTGCCCTCGCCGACCCTGGACTTCCACTCGGGGTTGACCTTCGAGAGGTAGTTCGTGAAATTGAAGGAGGTGCCCGAGCCGTCAGCGCGGCGCACCACCGCAATGGCGGCACCAGGCAATGTCAAACCGGCGTTCAGCGCGGCAATCGCCGGGTCGTTCCACTTCGTGATCTTGCCGAGGTAGATATCGCCAAGCACCTGACCGTCGAGCTTGAGCTGACCCGGCGCAATGCCGCGGATGTTGACGACCGGCACAACGCCGCCGATCACGGTGGGAAACTGGACCAGGCCGTCCTTGGCAAGCACCTCGTCATCGAGCGGAGCGTCGGACGCGCCGAAGTCGACCGTTCTGGCCTTGATCTGCTTGATGCCGGCGCCCGAGCCGATCGACTGATAGTTGACTCTTGCGCCGGTCGCCTTGTTGTAGGCGTCGGCCCACTTGGCGTAGATCGGCGCGGGGAACGACGCACCGGCGCCGGTCACGTCCTGCGCGAACGACGACGTGACAACGACGCCGAGCACGCCAGCGGATACGAGGGAACGAATCATCTTCATGGGCACCTTTCCAGAGCGGTCAATGGACTTGTCTGTCGATGACCGTGACTCTAGAAATCCCCTATGACAGGGCTGTGACAGTCGCGAGACCGTCAGGTGATACGGGCGCCACCGGCGCCGGCCCTCGAGCGAAGGCGTGCCCCGATCGGCAGCGGTCGCCCTGGATTGCGACGTGAGCGGTCGGGCCGGCGGCGCCGACGCAGCCGCGAAAACGCCGCAGTTGCCTTCAGCGCAGCGTATCGGCGATGCGTTCGGCGCAGGCCCTGGCCTGCTCGGCGTCGCGTGCCTCGACCATCACGCGCACCAGGGGCTCGGTGCCCGAGGCGCGGATCAACACCCGTCCGTTCGCACCGAGCGCGTGCGCCACGGCCGCCCGCGCTTCGGCCAACCCCGGGTTGGCAATCCAGTCGCTTCCCGGCTTCAGGCGCACGTTGATCAGCGTCTGCGGAAACAGTGTCACGCCGTGCAACAGCTCGGCAATCGAGCTGCCGGTCCGGCAGGCGGCCTGCAGGACCAGCAGTGCGCTCACGATGCCGTCGCCGGTGGTGTGCTTGTCGAGCGCCAGCAGATGTCCCGAGCCTTCGCCGCCGAGCTGCCAGCCGCGCGCGACCAGCTCCTCGAGCACGTAGCGGTCACCGACCTTGGCGCGCACGAACTCGATGCCGCGCGCGCGCAGTGCGAGCTCGACCGCGAGGTTGGTCATCAAGGTGCCAACCACGCCCGGCACGGCCACGCCCTGGGCGAGCCGATCCATCGCCATCACATAAAGCAGTTCGTCGCCGTTGTACAGGCGCCCTGCCGCGTCGACAAGCTGGAGTCGGTCGGCATCGCCGTCGAGCGCGATGCCATAGTCGGCGCCGCCCTCCTTCACCGCCGCCACCAGCGCGGCCGGTGCGGTGGCGCCAAAGCCGTCGTTGATGTTGATGCCATTGGGCGTGCAGCCGATCGCGCTGACCTCGGCACCGAGCTCGTGGAACACGTCGGGCGCGACGTGGTAGGCCGCGCCATGGGCCGCATCGACGACGATCTTCAACCCCTTCAGCGACAGCTCACCGCCAAAGGTGCTCTTGCAGAACTCGATGTAGCGCCCGCTCGCGTCGTCGAGGCGGCGCGCCTTGCCCAGGCCCGCGGCGTCGACCCACTGCGCGGGCTGCTCGAGGGCAGTCTCGACCTGCTGCTCCCAGGCGTCGGGCAGATTCTCGCCGCGCTCCGAGAAGAACTTGATGCCATTGTCGGCAAACGGGTTGTGCGACGCGCTGATCACCACTCCCAGGCTCAGGCGCAGCGCGCGCGTCATGTAGGCCACCCCCGGAGTCGGCAACGGCCCGGTGAGCAGCACATCGACCCCGGCCGAGGCAAACCCGGCCTGGAGCGCCGACTCGATCATGTAGCCCGAGATGCGCGTGTCCTTGCCGATCAGCACCGTCGGACGGTCCTCGCTCGCACGCAGCACACGGCCCACCGCGTGGCCCAGACGCAGCATGAAGTCGGCGGTGATCGGAGACTGGCCGACCGTGCCGCGAATGCCGTCGGTGCCGAAATAGGTTCTGCTCATGGATGGCGGGTGTCGTCGGGTGGACAAATTATCGACGCTGCGTCGAGCCCCGCGGCGCGCCACACCGCCAGCGCATCAACCGTTGCCGCCACATCGTGCACACGCACGATGCGCGCACCCCGTTGCAAGGCCGCCAGGGCCGCCGCCACGCTGGCTTCCTTTCGCTCGGTCACGGCGCGGCCGGTGATCGCGCCCAGGGTCGATTTGCGCGACCAGCCCACCAGCAACGGCAGCCCGAGTGCCAGCAACTCGGGTTGGCGACGCAACAGCTCGATGTTGTGCTCCACGCTCTTGCCAAAGCCGATGCCCGGATCGATCACGATGCGCGCCGCGGCCACGCCCCGCGCCTGCAGCGCACTCGCACGCTCGCGCAGGAAGGCGACAACCTCCGCGACGACATCGCCATAGGCCGGCGCATGCTGCATCGATTGCGGTGTTCCATGCATGTGCATCAGGCACACACCGCACGTCGGGTGGGCCGCGACCTCATCGAGTGCACCGGGCGTGCGCAGCGCATGAATGTCGTTGATGACGTCCGCCCCCAGCGCCAGCGCGCGTGCCATCACCTCGGGCTTGGTCGTGTCCACCGACACTGGGCAGCCCAGGCTCAGCGCGCCTCGAAGCACCGGCAGCACCCGCGCGAGTTCGATCTCGAGCGGCAGCGGCGGAGCGCCGGGTCGGGTGGACTCGCCGCCGATGTCGAGCAGGTCGGCGCCTTCGGCCAGCAGGCGTTCGCAGCAGGCGAGTGCGCTGCGCGTGCTCGCATGCTGCCCACCGTCGGAAAACGAGTCGGGCGTGACGTTGACGATGCCCATCACGCGCGCGCGCGTCAGGTCGATGCGAAACCGCGTCGTCTGCCAAACGTTCATGGAGGAAAGGGTCGGTTCAAGAATGCGCTTCAGGGCAGGCTCACGAGGCGCCGCGATGGGACACCCAAGCCAGGCCGGCTGGGCGGTCGGCCGGACCATGTTGCAGGCTTGCAAGCGAACGGGGCCGAAGCCCCGTTGCCAAAAACTAGCGCTGTGCCATCAAGCCGCGGCCGGCGCGTTGTCCGGCACGGCCGGCGGTGGTGGTGGCGCACCCACTGCGGGCAAGGCCGGTGCAGGCGTCCAATCCTTGGGCGGGCGCGGCGGCTTGCCGCTCATGATGTCGTCGATCTGCGAGGAATCGATGGTCTCCCATTCGAGCAGTGCCTTGGCCATCGCGTGGATCTTGTCCTGGTTGTCCTCGATCAGCTTGCGCGCCACCGCATATTGCTCGTCGATGATGCGGCGGATGACCGAATCGACCTTGCGCATGGTCTCCTCGGACATCGTGGTCGTCTTCGTGACCGATCGGCCGAGAAACACCTCGCCTTCGTTCTCCGCATAGACCATCGGACCCAGCTCGTCGGTCATGCCGTAGCGCGTGACCATGTCGCGCGCGATCTGGGTGGCGCGCTCGAAGTCGTTGCTGGCGCCGGTGGTCATATGGTGCATGAACACCTCCTCGGCGATACGCCCGCCGAACAGCACGGCGATCGTGCTGAGCATGCGCTCCTTGTCGAGGCTGTAGCGATCGGTTTCCGGCAGTTGCATGGTCACGCCCAACGCGCGGCCGCGTGGAATCACCGTCACCTTGTGCACCGGATCGGTCTTGGGCATCAGGCGTGCGACCAGTGCATGACCCGACTCATGGTAGGCCGTATTGCGGCGCTCCTCTTCGGGCATGACCATGGACCGGCGCTCGGCGCCCATCATGATCTTGTCCTTGGCCTTCTCGAAGTCGACCATCTCGACCAGGCGCCCGCCGCGGCGCGCGGCAAACAGCGCCGCCTCGTTCACCAGGTTGGCCAGGTCGGCACCGCTGAAGCCCGGCGTCCCGCGCGCCAGCAGGTCGGCACGGATGTCCTGACCGAGCGGCACCTTGCGCATGTGCACGTTCAGGATCTGCTCGCGGCCACGCACATCGGGCAAGCTCACGAACACCTGGCGGTCGAAGCGCCCCTGGCGCAGCAACGCCGGATCGAGGATGTCGGGCCGGTTGGTGGCCGCCATCACGATCACTCCCGCGTTGGTCTCGAAACCATCCATCTCGACCAGCATCTGGTTCAAGGTCTGCTCGCGCTCGTCGTTGCCGCCGCCCAGGCCGGCACCGCGATGCCGACCCACCGCGTCGATCTCGTCGATGAAGATGATGCAGGGCGAGCTCTTCTTGGCCTGCTCGAACATGTCGCGCACGCGCGCTGCACCCACGCCGACGAACATCTCGACGAAGTCGGAACCCGAAATCGAGAAGAACGGCACTTTGGCTTCGCCCGCAATGGCCTTGGCCAGCAGCGTCTTGCCGGTCCCTGGAGGGCCGACCAGCAGCACCCCTCGTGGAATCCGCCCGCCGAGCTTCTGGAACTTCTGCGGGTCCTTGAGGAACTCGACCAGCTCCTTGACCTCCTCCTTGGCCTCCTCGACACCCGCCACGTCAGCGAAGGTCGTGGTGTTGTTGGCTTCGTCGAGCATGCGCGCCTTGCTCTTGCCGAAGCTGAACGCGCCACCCTTGCCGCCACCCTGCATCTGACGCATGAAGTAGATCCACACGCCGATCAGCAGCAGGATCGGGCCCCAGGACGCAAGGATGCTGAGCAGGAACGACGGCTCCTCGCGCGCATTGACGTCGAACTTGACGTCGTTGTTGATCAAGTCGCCGACCAGCCCGCGATCGAGATAGGTCGCGGTGGTGCGCACTTCGTTGCCATCGGCAGTCTTGGCACGAATTTCGGTGCTGCCGCCGGGGCCTTCCTGCAACTGCACGCTCTTGATCTGCTTGCTGCGCACTTCTTCGAGGAAGTCGGAGTAGGCGATCGTGCCGCTTTGAACCACGCTGCGATCGAATTGCTTGAACACCGTGAACAGCACCAGCGCGATCACGAGCCACACAGCAATTTTAGAGAACCATTGATTGTTCACCACGACTCCAGTTTCGGTTCGGGACTTCCAGTGCTCGCAACCAAGCACCACCACCCCCGGCATCTGCGGGCGATTTTAGTCGAGTCAACCCCTGCCGGCCGCTGGATATCCCCACGGCGGGCGCCCGTGTATCAACGCGTTCGGGCCCGCGCAATGCCCGGCCACCGGGCTACACGTCGATATCGGCGCCGACCCGGCCCGCTTGAGCCGCCTGCTTCAGACCGATCCCGACCAGAAAGGTTTCGGCCGACTTGTCGCGGGAAGCCTTGGGCTTGATCGGCTTGACGGTCCGAAACGTGGTCTTGAACAACTTCACGAGCTGGCTGTGGCCACTGCCGTGGAACACCTTGCAGACGAGGGCGCCCTGCGGCGTGAGGTGCTGCTGCGCGAATTCGACAGCGAGTTCGACCAGATGCCCGATGCGCGCGGCATCCGAGCTCTCGATGCCCGACAGGTTGGGCGCGAGGTCGGAGACGATGACGTCGACCGCGCGCCCCGCAAGCACGTGCTCGAGCCGCTCGAGCACCGATTCCTCGCGAAAATCACCCTGGAGGAAAGTCACGCCTTCGATGGGCTCGAAATCGAGCACGTCCAGCGCGATGATGGTGCCGTTCA
>JBDSBD010000294.1:0-11950 GCA_039921765.1 Burkholderiaceae bacterium | reverse complement strand
GTGACCGAGATCGCGGCGCCGGCCACGGCGCCCGCGACCGTGACGACCGCGCAGCCGCTCGATGCGAGCGCCGCTGCCGCGAGCACGAGCGCGCCGAGTGCCTTACACCCCCACATCGTCGATCTCGCGGTAGGCGTCGCGCAGCCACATCTTGACGCGCTGGCGGTCCATCATGCCGAGCCCGCCGCTGTTCGGATCCTGGGCGTTCTTGGCTTTCCAGAAGCTGCTGCTGCCGGCATCGATGCGCTGGATTACGCCTTCGTGCAGCTTGCGTATCGAGATGACGCGCGCGCCAAGCTGCAGCGCACGCGCCTGCTCGCCCGACTGCTCGAGCACCGAGAAATCGTTGCCACGCACCTGGTTGCGCACCAGCACGTACTTCAGTCCTGTGCCGAAGCGGTCGAGCAGCCTCTTCAGCAGGTCGACCGAATCCTTGCCCGAATCCATCACATGCCAGTAATGGATCGTCATGCCCATCTCGTCAGCCAGGTTGATGACGCCGGCATCGTCGAGCCAGCGCACCAGCGGATCGTGGGTCTGCGCGGCCAGGTCGACGAGCACGCGGCGCTCGGGCTGCTCGGCGGCAGCCTCGACGATCACGTCGAGCGCCTCATAACGGTCCATCACCACCGGCGACGCGTGGCCCGAATAGAAGCGCATCAACGCGCCGTGCGAGCGGTCGGTGTCGAAGCCGATGAACGGAATGTCCTTGTCGATCATGTACTGCGCGAGCACGCGCGCGGTCAGCGATTTGCCGACACCGCCTTTCTCGCCGCCGATGAAATGAATGTGCGCCATCAAGAGGGTCCTTTGACTGGTTCAGGCGACATTGTCCATGGTTCACGCAACCCGGTTGGCGGCTTCGCCGCGCCGCTCTGCAACGCGGCCCGGACGTGGGCGCGGCTGCCCTGCGCCGTCGGTCGAGACCGCGTTGCCGCGACTCAGCGCTCCACGCCGCGCGCAGGTGGCGCGGCGCCCTGGACCACGCCGATGCGCCGGCGCAGTCGCCCGGCCTCTGCGCTGGCGCCGCCGCGCTCGGCGAGCTGGAGCTGCACGCTCAGCCATGCCAGCAGCGGACGCCGCCAGCCTTGCGCCGACGCGGTCTCGGTGGCGAGCGCGATCACCGCCGGGTCGGCGCGGCTGGCCTGGAACAGCACGCCGGCCGCAACCAGCCGCGAGAGCGGCTCCTCGATGGCCTTCAGCGCGGCCAGATTGGCCGTGCTGGCTGCATTGTCCGCGCCGGCCACGCTGAGTGCGTTCGCGCGCTGCGCGGCCGGCAGCAGCGCCACGTCCTGCGTCGCCAGTTTGTTCGCAAGGTAGTCGGCGTAGGCGCGCTCGGGCGCGGCCGCGTCGGCGCGCAGAGCCTCGAAGCCGGCGCAGGGCTCGAACACCAGGCTTGCGACGCGGGCGGCGCAGTGCATCAGCTCGGCACGCGCGAGCAGGTCGAGGCGCCCGGTGCGGGCGATCTCGCGGCGCGCACGCTCCAGCTCCAGCGTCTCCACTCGGGTGTCGGCCAACAGGTAGGCCTTGGTCGAAGCCTGCATCGCCGCCTGGGCATGGCCGTGCCAGTCGGGCAGGGGCGGCCCGCTCGCGCACGCCGCGAGCAGGCTCGCGAGCCCTGCAACGAGCGCCGCGCGCAGCCCGTGTTGCAGCCGGCTCGGCAGGAGGCCGTTGAGCTGCACACCGCGAACGTCGTCCCGGGCCTTGGGGGGGCCCATGCCCGCCCTGCGCGGCCGATGGCGGCAGGTGAGGCTCATGGCAGCTTCAGCTCGGTATCGCGTGCGAACGGCCATTTGCGGTTGACCTCGCTGATCAATTGCTCCACCTGGCGCAGGCTGGCCTCGACCTGGGCGCGCAGTGCGCCCAGATCGGTGCTGGCCACACGTGCGTTGGCGCCCACCACCTTGGCCTCTGCGAGCACCGCATCGAGCTGCGTCAGACTGGTGCGGGCGCCCTCCAGCAGCACGCCGATCTGGCGTACCGTGGCACGCGTCTCGGGCATCAGGCCGCCCGCACCGAAGACCTGCGTGTCGGCCTTCGCGGCCAGGCCGTCCAGGCGCGCGAGCAACGTGTTGGTGCGGTCCAGCGTGGTTTGCAGCTTGCTCGCCTGCGCGTCGCCGCCGAGCAGCACGCTCAATGCCCCACCCGGCTGGTTGAGCCGCTCGGTGAGCGTTTGCACGTTCGCCAGGCTGGCGTTGAGCGGTGAGTCGGTCGCGCTCAGATTGTTCAAGTTCTGCAGCAACTCGCGCGCCGCCGCCATCAGGCGCGGGATCTCGGCCGCGGTGTCGCCGCGCAGCACACTGCGCACCGCGCCGTCGGCCAGCGGCGGATCGGTGAGCACGCCGGAGAAGGCACGGATGTTGGTGTTGCCGACGACGCCGCGCACCAGGGTGAAGATGCTGGAAGTGCGCAGCCAGTGCGCATCCTTCACCGGCACGTCGATCAGGATGCGCGCGTTGCCGTCGGGTGCAAGCTCGATACCGCGCACGCGCCCGATCGGGAAGCCGGCGAAGGTGAGGTTCATGCCGACGACCACGCCTTCGGAGTCGTCGGACACGAGCACGAGCCGCTGCGTCTGCTCGAACGCGCCACGCGCATAACTCAGGTACACCACCGCGCCGGCCACCAGCAGCAGCAGCGCGAGCAGCAGCAGCGTCGCCTTGAGCTGCACGTGCTTGAGTGGCAGCGGCGGCTCGAACGGCGGCCGCGCGGTGGAGGTTGGTGTTTCCGGATCAAGCATCGTCGTTTCAATAGTAGTTGCCGACCAGCGAGGCCACTTCGATCAGCAAGATCAGGCCGAACATGCGCACCAGGCTGTCGAGCTCGGCGCTGGCGCGTGAGCGGCCCAGATGCGCGCCGCGCAGGAACGCCGCCACTGGAATCAGCGAGATCGAAAGACTGAAGAACAGGGTCTTCAGCACCAGGATCAGGGCCACCGAGGGATTGAAGACCTGGCCGACGGTGCGCGTGAAGCCGGGCAGCGCGCCGAGCGTGAAGCCGTAGACCGACAGGTAGGCGATCCCCATGGCCAGCAGACAACTCAGTGCGGCGAGCAGTGCCACCGCGAGGATGCCGGCGACCACACGGGGCATCAGCTCGCGGCGCAGCGGGTCGATGCCGGCCTCGAGCATCGAGGCGAACGCGCCGCGCGCGTGCATGCGCGTGAGCTCGGCGCCACTCGGCAGGGTGGCACGCAACGCCACGAACAGCGCCGCGGTGAGCGGAATCAGCTCGAGCACCAGCACGCGCACCACCATCTCGATCGCGTATTGGGACAGGCCATAGCTCTGCGCAGTGACCACGACAATGCGGATCAGCACCAGGCTCACCAACGCCGACAGCACCGTGAACCACGGCAACAGCGGCGCGCTGCCGAGCCAGACGTGGTGTGCGAGCGCAAGGCGGTCGTCGCGCCGGTAGCTCGACGGCGAGAGCGCCAGCACCAGGATCAGCGCGCCGACATTGACCACCTGCCACCAGCTCGCGGACCAGCGCACGCCGGCACGGCCGGCCGCGCCCAGGGCGCCCTGCAGCGAATCGATCGGGGTCATGGCGGGCATGATAGGGGCGCACCGGGCTGCGGATCGCGCCCGGCCTTCGAAGATGGCCCCGAACCGAGGCGCATCTCCGCCGTTGGGCGTGCCGGGGCCGGCGCGATAATCGAGGGATGCTCCAAGCTGTTGACGTTCAGGCGCTCTGTGGCCAGTTCGACCGCCGCGAGATTTCGCACCTGCAGTTCATCGAGAAATGCGCGCGGATGATCGGCGATGCGATCGGCTGCTCGCGCGCCGGCGTGTGGGTGTTCCTGGACACCGACCAGGGCCGGGTGCTGCGCTGCCTGGGCATCCACGACCGGGTGCGCAACCGCATGGTGCTGGCCCCCGACGAAACCGGCGCCCAGGTGCCGGAGTACTTTCGGGCGCTCGAAGAGGTCGGCCACATTGTCGCCAGCGAGGCCAGAACGCATCCGGCCACCGCGGGCTTCTTCCTGGCCCACCCGAGACCGCACGCAGTCTACTCGTTGCTGGCGGTGTCGTTCTCGATCAACGGCGAGCTCTTCGGTACCTTCACCTGCACCCAACTGGGTGAGGTCAGGCACTGGACCCCGGTGCAGCTCGCCACGCTCAAGCGCATCGGTGCGCGCGCCAGCCTGGCGCTGGCCGGCGCCACGCGCACGAGCCGCGAAACGCTGCCGATGCCGCTGTAGCCGCGCCGCGACGCGACGCGACGCGACGCGCCAAGCGTTTGAACGCGGCGCACTCGTTTCCAGGACGGACTGGCGGCGCACGGCCCTCGCGGCGTGAGCAACGAAGTCGCGCGCTGGACGGCGATCGGCGCATCGTTTGCATATGCGGGTGAATTCGTGCCGCGGATGCAGCGGCCCATGTCGCTCACTTTCGCGAAGCCGGACGCTTGACGCCACTCGTGCGTGCGCTACCGCACAGACACGCGGGGGTGCAAGCCTATGATGAATCGGTCGTCGCGCTTCGATCATGAGGTTGCGACGCAGGCAGCGCGCAAGCGCTTGCCGCGATCATCAATTTGCCAGGAGTTAGAGATGAAAACACTCGGATATCTGTTCGCCGCAACCTTGTTCGTTGCCACCACCGGAGTCATGGCGCAAGCGCCCAGCGACGCGCAGATCGCGTCGATCGTCGTGACGGCGAACCAGGTCGACATTGACGCCGGCAAGCTGGCCGAATCAAGAGCCCATGCGGCCGATGTCAAGGCATTTGCCAAGCAGATGGTCACGGACCACTCGGGCGTCAACAAGCAGGCCGTGGCGCTGGTCACCAAGCTGAAGGTCACGCCCGAAGACAACCCGACGAGCCAGAGCCTGAAGAAAGCCGGCGACGACAACCTCAAGAGCTTGAAGGCACTCAAGGGTGCGGCTTTCGACAAGGCCTACGTTGACCACGAGGTCGACTATCACGCCCAGGTGATCGATGCGATCGACAAGACCCTGATCCCGAGCGCACAGAACGCCGAACTCAAGGCGCTGCTCGTGGCAGTGCGCCCGGCCTTCGTCGGCCACCTGGAGCACGCCAAGATGATCCAGTCCAAGCTCGAGAAGAAGTAGTCGGGTGACATGATGGACAGGCACATCACACTCCCCGATGCGCTCGATGGGCGCCGGCGTACAACCACGCTGGCGCTCGTGTGCGCGGCGGGGCTGGCAGCGACCGGCAAGCTCGCATCGGCCGCTGAAAAGTCCGCGACCCACAAGGTCATCATGAAGGCGACGAGCTACGCGCCGCTGGCCTTGACGGTCAAGCGCGGTGATACGGTCGTGTGGGTCAACGAGGATCCGTTCCCGCACACGGTGACAGCCGCAGGCGCTTTCGACTCCAAGAGCATCGCCGCGGGCGCCTCGTGGACGTACAAGGCGCGCAAGGCCGGTGAATTCGCCTATACCTGCACCTTTCATCCGAACATGAAGGGAACGCTTAAAGTGGAGTGATCGACTCCACCACCAAGGATTGCCATGAGTGAAGAGACCACCGAGCCTGTGGGCCCGGATTTCGGCAAGGGCGTTGCGCTTTCGACCCTGGCCGAGAGCATCCCGTTGCTCGGACACGCGCAAGGCGAGCCGGTGATCCTGGTGCGGCGCGGCAGCGAGGTGTTTGCCATCGGCGCCGTCTGCACGCACTATGGCGCGCCGCTGGCCGACGGCCTGGTCGTCGGCGACACGGTGCGCTGCCCCTGGCACCACGCCTGCTTCAGCCTGCGCACCGGTGACGCCGTGCGGGCGCCTGCGCTCAACGCGGTCTCGTGTTGGCACGTGGCGCAGCGCGATGGCCGCGTGTACGTCGATCACAAGGTCGAGGCGACGCCGTCGTCGCCCTCTCGAGCGTCCGACGGCGCAAAGCGGCCGAAGGCGATCGTCATTGTCGGCGGTGGCGCAGCCGGCAACGCGGCGGCCGAAATGCTCCGGCGTGAACATTACGAGGGCACGATCACGCTGTTGAGCGCCGACGATTCGCTGCCCTGCGATCGGCCCAACCTGTCGAAGAACTATCTCGCCGGCACGGCGGAAGACGACTGGATTCCGCTGCGCTCGCCGGAGTTCTACCAGGAGCAGCGCATCGACGTGAAGCTGAATGCGCGCGTCGTCGGCATCGACACCGCAAGTCGCGAGGTGTGGCTTGAAGACGGCAGCCGCCACGCCTTTGATGCGCTGCTGCTCGCCACCGGGGCCGATCCGATGCGGCTCGACGTGCCCGGCGCAACCCTTTCTCACGTGCACTACCTGCGTACCTGGGCCGACGCCCGCGCGCTCGTGGCTGACGCCGCGACGGCCAGGCGTGCGGTGGTGATCGGTGCGAGCTTCATCGGCCTGGAGGTCGCGGCATCGCTGCGAGCACGAGAGATCGACGTGCATGTGGTGGGCCGCGAGACGGCCGTGATGGAGCCGGTGCTTGGCACTGCGGCCGGCGCCTACATCCGCGGACTGCATGAAGAGCATGGCGTGACCTTCCATCTCGGCACGACGCTGAGTTCGATCGACGAGCACGGCGTCACGCTGGCCAACGGCGAGACGCTGCAGGCCGATCTCGTTGTCATCGGCATCGGGGTGCGGCCCGCGCTGGCTCTGGCCGAACAGGCCGGGCTGGCGATCGACCGCGGTGTCACGGTGGACCCCTACCTCGCAACCAGCGTGGCAGGCATCTACGCGGCCGGCGACATCGTGCGCTGGCCGGACCGGCTTGGCGGTGCGCCGATCCGGGTCGAACATTGGGTCGTGGCCCAGCGCCAGGGGCAGGTCGCTGCGCGCAACATGCTCGGGCAACGCGAAGCCTTTGACATGGTCCCGTTCTTCTGGACCGAGCAGTACGACTTCAGCCTGGGCTATGTCGGGCATGCCGAACGCTTCGACCAGGTCGAGATCGATGGCACGCTGGAGGCGCGGGACTGCAAGCTAACCTATCGGCGCGACGGCAAGAAGTTGGCGGTCGCTGTCGTGCATCGCGACCTTGAAGGCCTGCGCGCCGAGGTGGAGTTCGAGCGCACTCTCGCGGCGAGCGCGTGACGCAGAAGGCGCGGGTCAGGGAATCCTTGATGAGCGTGAAGATCGCGGCAGGCAACGTCAAGCTCAAGCGTGCCTACGAACCACCCGGCCCGCAGGATGGCACCCGGGTGCTCATTGACCGGCTGTGGCCGCGCGGCGTCAGCAAAGCCGATGCCGCGCTGGATCTGTGGCTGAAGGACATTGCCCCGAGCACCGCCCTGCGAAAGTGGTTCGGGCACGACCCGGCGCTCTGGGAAGAGTTTCAAGTGCGCTACACGGAAGAAGTGCGTGACCATCCGCAGGCGCTGGAGCAATTGCGCGACCTGGCGCGCCAGGGTCCGCTCACGCTTGTCTAGTCGGCGCACGACGAACTGCACAACGACGCGGTCGTCTTGAGAGGCTTGGTTCTCGGCCGCTAGGCGCGAGCCGGGTGCCGAGCACGGCACCCATGGCGGCCATGCCGCCGGTGCGCGCCCGAAGCGTTCACGCAGGGCTGGGGCCTCGACCCAGCCGATGGGCACAATCCCCCATCGAAGTCGAATGCCACACCCCGCGTCGCCGCGGCCTGGCCACCGGCGCATCGTCTGCGCCACCGAGGTTTCGCCGCGCGCAACGCTGTGGTTTGCTGCAACGACCGGTCATCTTCGGTTCGCGGCTACCATAGCCGGGGAGCTTTACATCGGTGACCACCCCAGAACGCGTGAGAGTGTGACTGGAATGCAAGGAGGGCAGCATGCCTGCGCCGAATCGGCGGTCTCAGAACTTTCTGTTGAATGCACTGCCTGAAGAGGTCTGGGAGCGTCTGGTCCCGGGTCTCGAATGCGTGGCGCTGTCTGCCGGCCAGGTTGTCTACGCGTCGGGCGCTCCGGTGCACGATGCCTACTTCCCCACCAGTTCGATCTTCTCGATGCACTGTCTGCTGGAGAACGGCAGCACGGCGCAAGTCGCCATGGTCGGACGCGACGGGATGGTGGGCCTGTCGCTGTTCCTGGGTGCCGAGCGGTCGATGAGTCAGATCAGCGTGCAGACCGCCGGCCAGGCCTTCAGGCTGCCGGCGCACGTCCTGCACGAAGAGTTCGGCCGTGGCGGAGCGCTGATGCAGGTGCTGCTGCGCTACACCCAGTTCTTCATCAATCAGATGGTGCAATCGGCCGCATGCAATCAGCATGGCACGATTGAGCAGCGCCTGTGCCGCTGGCTGCTGCTGAGCCTGGACCGATTGCCGGGCGGCGAACTGTCGATGACGCACGAGTCGATTGCCAATGCACTGAGCGTGCGGCGCGAAGGCATCAGCGAAGCCGCAGCTCGGCTGCAGCGTCAAGGGGCGATTCACTACCACCGGGGCCACATCGATGTGGTCGACCGGCCTGCGCTCGAACGCGGCGCCTGCGAGTGCTACCGGATGGAAAAAAGCGGGATGGACCGGATTCAATTCGGCCCACCCGCGCGTGGCGATCCGGAAAGCGCCCAGGACCTGAAAACGCGACCGGCGTCCCCGTGAGACTCAGCCGACAGGCCCCTGCCGATCCCTGTCAGCAAAAGAGATGATCCATCGCCTTCCAGCAGGCGCTGCAACTGGATCGCATGAACTCTCCGTTCTCGGGATACCTTCGTTCGCCCAAGTCAACGATGCGGGCGTTCCCGGTCCGCTGTGGACCGGGAACGCACCACACTCGTCGCTCCCGAAGGGCTATACCGTTTCCAGCACCGCGAAAGTTCGGCACGCTGCCAACAGATTGCACGGAGGAAACACCGTGGCGAGCACGAAGGTGTCCCTCGTCAATCTGCGATCGCGTGCCTCCCCATGTGCGGACTGGCGCGCTTGATCAAGGTCGCCCCTTCTAGTGCCCAACTTGCCAGGGACGGCTTTGGGTGGGATGCTGGTGCGAGTGACCGTGACCGTGGTCGTGTTTATGCTCCTTCTCATGACTCGACGAATGGGTGGTGGACGGCTGCGTCAAGCGCGGCTCGTGCGAATTCCTTTCATTATGTGAATGAGCCGCGCGGCTGTTGTGCGGCATCAAACTGAGCTGCACGGTCGATACTGTTCGAGGGGCGGGTTCAAGGCATGTCAGGCACCTTGCAGGCTCCTTGAAGTCAGCCATCGGACGTTGCCTTTCAAACGGCCCGCAGGTCTTGCAAAGATAGGTATACGTTGGCATCTCGATTTCGCCCAGTAATTTCTAAAGAATCTTGACTGGATTCATGAGCAATCATGTCTCGTAGACAAGATCACTCTTGGGCACATGGATGCGCGGCCCTTGACTATTGGGTCGAATATCAAAATCAAATATCGCGGTCGGAACTTGCAGTGCCACACACGCATTGGGAATGTCTACCACGCTGCTGATGTGACCCTCGACCGGAGCGCAACTCAAGATGGTGTAGACCTGCTCTCCTGTGTAGCCAAAATTCTTCATATAGTTCACTGCATTCATGCAAGCCTGCTTATAGGCCAAGTTCAGATCCAGATACCTTTGCTTCCCGGAGTCTTCAACCGATATTCCTTCAAAAACTAGAAACTGAGAATAATTAGGATCAACTGGCCCAGGCTCGAACATGGCCTGCTTGATGCCATATTTGTTGCAGCCGTCCTTGATCAAGTCCACGTGCATATCGATCCAGCCGGCCATTTCGATGGCACCACAGAACGTGATCTCCCCGTCGCCTTGAGAAAAATGCAGATCACCAACCACCAAGCCGCCGTCCTTCACATAAACAGGAAGATAAATCCGGCTTCCGCGGCAGAGATTCTTGATATCACAGTTTCCGCCGTGCTCGCGGGGAGGGACCGTCCGTGCGCCCTCCTTGGCTGCCGCCTTCAGCTGCGCGCCTTTGAGACTCCCCAAGATGACGTCAGTCGGATCGGGCGGGAGTGCAAGTGGCGGGACCCGGTTCGGGTCAGTATCGATCAGTTCCTGTTCACGCCGGTTCCATTCGGTCAGCAGATCGCGTGACGGCAGGCAGCCTACGATCCCCGGGTGAGTCAGGCCGGCGAACTTCAAGTTCGGAATGTGGCGTGACGTTGCGTAGATTCCGTTGAAATCCCAGACTGCTTTTGCGGTATTCGGGAAATAGTCGGTAAGGAATCCACCGAATTTCGGCTTGCTGAAGATGCCGGTGTAGCCCCATTCGGAGTCTTCGAAAGGGCCAATATCTAGAATGTCGACCACGAGAAGGTCACCAGGCTGTGCTCCCGTTATGCCAACGGGTCCAGAAAGATGATGACACGGCGCCAGATTGACATCTCGAATATCGTTGGCACTTTCATCATTCTTGATTTGACCTCCCGTCCAATCGAAACACTCGACGCGGAAAGACTCCCCTGGTTTGACGTAGGCGGCCATGGGTATATCGCAATGCCACCGATTCATGATCACGGAGCCAGCTTGCTCGGTTGGTGGCTTTGACCTGTCGATGCTAATGACTTTCTTAACCATCATTCTCTCCTTCTGTTGGCCGCCGGCCGGCGGAAATAAAGAGGAGCTTGCGCCCCTTCGCTGCATAGCCCTGTCAATTAATCAACAATGGCTCGATTGCCCTACCAAGAATACAAAACATGTCGCCGTTCTCAGGATTCTCTTCCAAACCTCATCGCGTTTTCGATGGAGTGATCAGGCCCTTGCGTAATTCGATCAAAATAACTCTCGTGGGCGACCGATCCCGGTGGCCAGTTTCTTAGGAATCGTTTTATCCAGACGCCTGACTCGTAACGGATCGGCAAGGCATCAAATCGCACCCCTTCCAAGGTTGTTCCGTAGATAATTTCATGAGGAGGCTCAGGCCGAGATGAGACCCGCGAAAGTAGCCCGAATGTCGTTCCTCTAAAATTTGGCAAGCCGGCCGCGCCATTGTTAATAATGACGCGACGCGTGTCGTCGACCATGAAGTCCTGCAAGAATGGTAATCCAGTATGAGTCGAAGCAAAAGCGGAGACATCTGCATTTCGGAATGAAGTGGCTATGAATTTTTCTGCATCACTGAATCTTTCATCGCGGCTTGGTGACGGCATCGCCTCATATGAAAAACCCCATCCAGCCAGAGAATCTGCATCACCGTGCAATACTCCGATCTTCTTATTACCTACGGTCACGCTGCAAAACATGGGAAGTGTTGCGAGCCGGTCTGTAATATCTTGAAATTGGCTCGCCAATATTTGCATACGCTTCATGATTGCATTTGACTGCTCAATCAATGAGCTGTCGATGTTGCTTGGATAGTTACATCCACAGCCATTTCCGCTACTTGAATCCCCAAGCTCTGTTTCAACGTTTCCTCGCGTGGCGAAGTGACGCAAAACGATTTGATTGATCTCGATGAAGCTTTCTGCATCGCAGTTAAGCCAGTTGTAGTCTCCGTTGAATATCAATTTGACGGCAGTTCCATGCCGCTGTTCTTCCTGGTCTTTCATCTGGAGAACGCGGCGCAAGGCTTCGACGTTTCCATAGATGCCGCCGACGATATATGCAGTTTCTGCAGAGAACGAAGGTGGATTCGAAAAGGCCGTTGAGGAATACGAGCAACTCAAGTTTTCGGCAGTGACGGGTGATTCCATGGACGTAGCTCTGTGCCGAGTTGGCTCAAAAGGGCAATCTGGTGACCATTTGTAGTGGGAAACGGCAGACGATAAAAAGGCCCGAACCGGTTAAACCGGATCGGGCCCTTTTGCCTGGCGTGTGACTGGCAACACTGGCAGTCCACGCAAAGATAATCAATGACTTGTACTTCTTTGTACGTTGATTCCGCTGGTCCATCCATTGGGATGAACCCTTGGGTGATCACGGAATCTCCATCGCGGGATGGGCTCGTCACGGGATCTTGACGCCGCGTTGGCCCTCCACTTTGTGTGCGCGCTGGTCGCTCGGGTGCATGTTCTCAGAGACGATTTTCTCGGTGGATTCCGGTCGGGATGTGCGGGCTGGGCCGTCGCGCACTTCAGTG
>JBDSBD010000293.1:0-3894 GCA_039921765.1 Burkholderiaceae bacterium | reverse complement strand
CGGCGGAGCGCTGGCGCTACGCCGAAGAAGGCGTCGCCGGCGAGATCGGCACCATCTCGAGCGTCACGAAGGCGTTCTGCCGCGACTGCAACCGCGCCCGCCTGTCGACCGAAGGCAAGCTGTTCCTGTGCCTGTTCGCGAACCATGGCCACGACCTGCGCGCGCTGCTGCGCGGCGGCTACAACGACGAGCAGATCGCCGCGGCGATCGGCCTGGTATGGCAACGCCGCGACGACCGCTACTCCGAACTGCGCAGCGCAACTGCGTCGGCGCACACGTCGCCACCGGACGACGCCCCGCGGGTCGAGATGCATTACATCGGCGGATAGGAGCGCACATGCGGCACGGCCTGCGTTCTACTGAATCTGCCACGGCCTCGCCCGACCACTGGGCACTGGGTCGGGACACCCCATGATCGCCCGCGACGACATCACCGGCCTGATCCTGGCCGGCGGGCGCGGCACTCGCATGGGCGGTGTCGACAAGGGGTTGCAGGCCCATCTCGGCGTGCCGCTCGCGATGCATGCGCTGCTGCGGCTCTCGCTCCAGGTCGGGCAGATCATGATCAACGCCAACCGCAACCTGGGCGCCTACGACGCGATGGGCGTGCCGGTGTGGCCCGACGTGCTGGCCGACTATCCCGGCCCGCTGGCGGGTTTTCTGACCGGGCTCGAGCATTGCGAAACGCCCTACCTGATGACCGTGCCCTGCGACTCACCGCTGTTCCCCGAAGACCTGGTCGAACGCCTTGCTCATGCGCTCGAAGCCCAAGGGGCCGAGATTGCACTCGCCGCGACCGTTGAAGAGGGTGTGCTGCGGGCCCAGCCGGTGTTTTGCCTGATGCATAACTCGATGCTCGAGAGTCTGACGCGTTTTACGAACTCCGGGCAGCGCAAGATCGACCGCTGGACCGCACAGCATCGCTGCATCGAGGTGCCGTTCCCCGACGCGCAGGCCTTTGTCAATGCCAACACCTTGGCCGACTTGCAGCAACTGCAGAACCCATGACGGATCCCGCCCCTTCGTTGCAGGACATCGCCTCGTGCATCTCCGGCTATGACCCGCAGGCGCTGCCGGTGGCGCAGGCGCAGCAATTCATCGCCCGTCTCGTGCCGCGCGTGCACACGGTGGAAAGGCTGCCGCTGCGTGGCGCGCTGGGCCGCGTTCTGGCGCAGGATGTGATCTCGACCATCGACGTGCCCGGCGCCGACAACTCGGCCATGGACGGCTATGCGCTGCGCGGCAGCGATCTCTCGACAGATCAACCCACCCGACTGCGCTCGATCGGGACAGGTCTTGCGGGCCAGCGTTTCGAGGGCGTGGTCGGCGCGCGCGAGTGCGTGCGCATCATGACCGGTGCCGTGATGCCGCCCGGTCTGGACACCGTGGTGCCGCAGGAGTTCACCCAGCTCGATGGCGACCACGTCACGATTCGCGCCGGGGTGGTGCGAGGCGGCGACAACCGCCGATTGGCTGGCGAAGATCTGGCACGCGGAGACGCCGCACTGAAGGCGGGCCGGCTGCTGCGTCCGGCCGACCTGGGGCTGCTCGCCTCGCTCGGCCACGCCGAGGTTGCGGTGTTGCGCCGCCTGCGCGTTGCGTTCTTTTCCACCGGCGACGAGTTGCGTTCAGTCGGCGAGCCGCTCGCCGAAGGTTGCGTCTACGACAGCAACCGCTACACCCTGTGGGGCATGCTGCAACGCCTGGGCGTTGAGCTGCTCGACCTTGGGGTGATTCGCGACAACCCGGCCGCGCTCGAAGCCGCCTTCCTGAGCGCGGCCGAGAGTGCCGACGCGGTCGTCACTTCCGGCGGCGTCAGTGTCGGCGAGGCCGACCACACCAAGCAGGTGATGGCGCAGCTTGGAGACGTATTGTTCTGGCGCATCGCGATGCGCCCGTGGCGGCCGATGGCGATCGGTCGCATCGGCGGTTCAGCGCGCGCCAACAGCGAAGGCGGCAAGTCGATTGGCGGCCCATCCGGCGCGATCCTGTTCGGCCTGCCCGGCAACCCGGTCGCCGTGATGGTCACGTTCTACGCGTTCGTGCGCGACGCGCTGCTGCTGATGAGCGGTGCCACACCCGAACCGCTGCAGCTGCTGCGCGCCGCCAGCGCGAGCGCGATCCGCAAGCGGCCCGGACGCACCGAGTATCAGCGCGGCATCCTGCAGCACGGTGCCGACGGTGCACCCCAGGTCGTTGTCACCGGCTCGCAAGGTTCGGGCATTCTGCGCAGCATGAGCGAGGCGAATGCACTGGTGGTGCTTCGGCACGCGCAAGGCGATGTGGCGCCCGGCGAACTCGTCGACGTGCTGCCGTTCGACGGCCTGATCTAGACAGCGCGCGCGACGCGCCCAGCGAGGAAAGGACTGGGCGCGCGTTGGCGACCTGGAAGGCCAGGCCCGGGAACGAGCCAGCCGTGCTGCGCAGCTTGGCGAAGCGCAACGCTCCGCCAGCTCAAGCCTTCGCCAGTCGCCGCCAGGTCTCGACCACCGAGTCCGGGTTCAACGAAATCGAAACGATGCCTTCGGCCGCCAGCCAATCGGCGAAGTCGGCATGGTCGCTCGGCCCCTGGCCGCAGATGCCGATGTATTTGCCGACCGCGCGGCAGGCCGCGATGGCGCGCGAGATCAGTGCCTTCACGGCCGGGTCGCGCTCGTCGAAGTCACGCGCCAGCAGCTCCAGTCCCGAGTCACGGTCGAGTCCCAGCGTGAGCTGGGTCAGGTCGTTCGAGCCGATCGACATGCCATCGAAGTGTTCGAGGAAGGCTTCAGCCAGGATGGCGTTGCTCGGCACCTCGCACATCATGATCACGCGCAAGCCGTCCTTGCCGCCTTCGGCTGCACGCCGCAGCCCACGCTCGGCGAGCATCTCGACCACGGCCTGGGCCTGCGTGAGGGTGCGAACGAATGGCACCATGATCTCGACGTTGGTCAAACCCATCTCACCGCGCACGCGCACGAGCGCCTCGCATTCCATCGCAAAGGCCTCGCCGAAGGCCTCGCTGACATAGCGCGATGCACCGCGAAAGCCCAGCATCGGGTTCTCCTCTTCAGGCTCGTAACGCGAACCACCGATCAGCTTGCGGTACTCGTTGCTCTTGAAGTCGCTCAAACGCACGATCACCGGCTTGGGCCAGAACGCCGCTGCGATCGTCGCAATGCCCTCGGTCAGCTTGTCGACGTAGAACGCTCGCGGCGAAGCATGCCCGCGCGCCACGCTCTCGACCGCCTTTTTCAGATCGCTGTCGATATTCGTGTAGTCGAGGATCGCCTTCGGGTGCACACCGATGTTGTTGTTGATGATGAACTCGAGCCGCGCCAGTCCCACGCCCGAATTGGGCATCTGCGCGAAGTCGAAGGCGAGCTGCGGGTTGCCCACGTTCATCATGATCTTCACCGGGCAGTACGGCAGCTCGCCGCGCTGGACTTCGGTGATTTCGGTCTCCAGCAGGCCTTCGTAGATGTGGCCAGTGTCACCCTCGGAGCAAGCCACCGTCACGAGCGCGCCATCCTTGAGCACCTCGGTCGCGTCGCCGCAGCCCACCACCGCCGGGATGCCGAGTTCGCGCGCGATGATCGCGGCGTGGCAGGTGCGCCCGCCGCGATTCGTGACGATCGCGCTCGCGCGCTTCATCACTGGCTCCCAGTTCGGATCGGTCATGTCGGTGACGAGCACGTCGCCAGGCTGCACCTTGTCCATGTCGGCAATGCTGTGGACGATGCGAACCGGCCCGGTGCCGATCTTCTGGCCGATCGCGCGGCCCTCGGCCAGCACCGCGCCGCTGCCGGTGAGCTTGTAGCGCTGCTCGGCCGTGCCCTTGCTCTGGCTCTTCACGGTCTCGGGTCGAGCCTGCAGGATGTAGAGCTTGCCGTCGACGCCGTCCTTGCCCCATTC
>JBDSBD010000292.1:0-4238 GCA_039921765.1 Burkholderiaceae bacterium | reverse complement strand
AACAGCAGGTACGCGACCGGCAGGCCCTTGGCGCGCACGGCCTCGAACATCGCGCGCGCCTGCTCAGGGGGCACGACGCGGTCCTCGGCGCCCTGCAGCAGGATCATCGGGCTGGAAAGCGATTCGGTGTGGTGCACCGGCGAGCGCTCAATGTAGAGCGCGCGCTGCGCCGGATAGGGGCCGACGAGCCGATCGAGATAGCGTGACTCGAATTTGTGGGTGTCAAGCGCCAGGGCCTCCAGATCGCCGACGCCGTACAGGCTGACGCCGCAGCCGAAGAATCGCCGGAAAGTCAATGCGCACAAGGTGGTGTAGCCACCCGCGCTGGAGCCGCGGATCGCCAAGCGTGCCGGGTCGACGTCGTCGCGTTCGATCAGGAAGCGTGCCGCGTTGACGCAGTCGTCGACATCGACCACGCCCCAGCGCCCATTCAGCCGCTCGCGATAGGCGCGGCCGTGGCCACTGCTGCCACCATAGTTCACGTCGACGACCGCGAAGCCGCGGCTGGTCCAGTACTGGATTGACCACTTGAATGCCGGGGTCGTGGCGCCGGTCGGCCCGCCGTGGCTGATGACGATCAGCGGCGCGCGCTGATTCGGTGGGCCGCTGAAGTTGCGGTTCACCGGCCGATAGAAGAACGCGTGTGCGGTGCGGCCCGCTTCGGTGGGAAAGCCGATCGCCTCGGCCGATGCCACAAAGCCCGGCTCCAGTGTGATGGGGCTCGCGCTGCGCAGCACCCGGTGCGTGCCGCGGTCCAGATCGAGCCGCACAATGGCCTCGGGCGCGGTGGCGCTGCCGCCGATGAAGACTGCGAAGTCGGCGCCGACCTGCAGTTCCGAGATCGCGCAGAAAGGCAGTGCCAGCACCCTGAAGCGGGAGTTCGGTGGCGTCGTGCCCGCAGGAGCACCCCCGCCAACGCTCGTGCCCGTAACCGCGTCTTCGCGGGTGCCCGTGTTGGCCACGGCGTTGACATCGGTTTGCGAATCTGCATCGAGCACGGCAAGCCGCGACACGCCGTCCTGCACGTAGCTGCAGACGATGCGGCCGTGCGCGTCGAAGCCGTAGGTCGACAGGCCGAAGGCCCATTGCGGCACGCCGAAGTCAGCCGCCATCGGGTGCAGCGCCTCGACGCCGGTGTCGCGCCACCGGTACAGGTTCCACCAGCCGCTGCGATCGGAGACGAAGTGCAACTCGCCGCGCGGCGACCAGCTCGGCTGGAAGATCGACTCGGCCTCGCCACCGGCGACGCACCGCGCGCCCTGCAGCGAGCCATCGGCCGCGACCTCGGCGAGCCACAGCTCGCAGCCGTCCCAGGGCATGTTCGGGTGGTCCCAGCCCAGCCACGCGAGCTGTTTTCCGTCGGGGCTCAGGCGCGGGGTCGAGAAGAAATCATGGCCGCCGACCAGCACCTGCGCCGCGCCATTCGAGAGCTTGATGCCGACAAGCGCATTCATCACGTTGCCGTTGCCTGCGCGGTGGTCTTCGCGCACGCAGATCAGCCGCTTGCGGTGCGCGTCGATCGCGATGTCGGCGTGGCGCGTGCCGGTGTCCGAGGTGAGTGGCTGCGGCGTTTCGTTGGCACGGATGCGCCAGATCTGCTGGTCGGCGTCGTTCGTGAAGAAGCCGGCGCGACGGCCGAGCGTGAACGCGCCGCCGCCGTACTCGTGGACGCGGCTGCGCACGTTCAGCGGTGCCGGCGTCAGGTCGATGCTGCGGCCGTCGGCGTCGTGCCAGACCAGCACGCTGCGGCCCTGCTCCTGCGGCCGGCCCTCGCTCCAGAAGACGTCGTCGCCCTGCACCTGGAGCTGGCCGAAGCGCAGGGTCGCGCCGGCGATCAGCTCGGCGCTGATCGGCGAGGTCCAGCTGCCGAACGGCGCGATCACGGGCTCGGCGCCCGCTGTGGGCGGTGCGGCTGCCGTCGATGGTGATGCCGGCGGAATCGGCGAAACCGGCCGGTCCGCCGCGCCGCTTGCCGCACCAGCCTGTGCCCGGGCCTGCTCGCGTCGCATGAAGAGGTACAGGCTTTCGACCTGCGCGCGCGCCCACGGCGTCTTGCGCAGGAACTTCAGGCTCGATGCGATGCTCGGGTCGGAGTTGAAGCTGTTGATCGGGACGCGTACGCCGAGATCGGGCCAACCGAAGTGCGCGACCAGTTCGGTCAGCATCGTCTCCAGGGTGATGCCGTGCAGCGGGTTGTGGCGCTGGGACCTGGGCGCAGGCGCGTTCATCGTGGGGTGCGGCGCACTACGTGCGACCCGGCCGCGCGCCAGTCCTCGTGTAGCGCTGCGCCCCGGGCGCGATGGAGCTGTGTGCGGCGCGCTGCCCTCATGCGGCGTGCAGGTGGCGCGCGTGGTGCGCCAGGTGGTCGTTGATGAAGCTCGAGATGAAGTAGTAGCCGTGGTCGTAGCCGGCATGGCGGCGCAAGCTGAGTGGCTGGCCGGCTTGCAGGCAGGCGGCTTCGAACCGATCCGGGTGCAGTTGCTCGGCCAGGAACTGATCCGCCAGGCCCTGGTCGACCAGCAGCTCCGGCGCGCGCGCGCCGGCCTTCACGAGCTCGGTGGCGTCATGGCGCGCCCAGGCCTCGCGGTCCTCGCCCAGGTAGCCGCTGAAAGCCTTGATGCCCCATGGGCATTGCATCGGCGCGGCAATCGGCGCCAACGCCGAGACGCTCGCATAGTGGCCGGGGTGGCGCAGCGCGAGCGTGAGAGCGCCATGTCCGCCCATCGAATGGCCGAACAGGCCGACCCGGTCGGCACGCGCGTTGAAGCGCTTCGGGATCAGCGCGTACAACTCCTGCGTGAGGTAACTCTCCATGCGCCAATGCGTGCGCCAGGGCGGCTCGGTCGCGTCAAGGTAGAAGCCGGCCGCCGTGCCGAAGTCCCAGGCCGTGTCGGCACCCGCGGCGCCGGTGTCGCGCGGGCTGGTGTCGGGCGTGACCAGCATCAGGCCCAGCTCGGACGCGACGCGCTGCGCGCCGGCCTTGATCGCGAAGGTCTCCTCGTTGCAGGTCAGTCCCGCGAGATAGAACAGCACCGGCACCGCGTTCTGGCGGGCCTGCGGCGGCGCGTAGACGCCGAACTTCATCGGCAGGCCGATGACGCCGGAGTCGTGTTGGTAAAAGCCCTGCACACCGCCGAAGCAGGCGTGCTCACTGAGCGTGATGAGTGGGTGCGCGTCTTGCATGGTGGTTGCTCCGGTCAGTACATCACCACCGAGCGGATCGATTCGCCGCGCTTAATCAGTTCGAAGCCGTGGTTGATGTCCTCGAGCTTGAGCTTGTGCGTGATCAGCTCGTCGATCTTGATCTTGCCGTCCATGTACCAGTCGACGATCCGGGGCACGTCGGTGCGCCCGCGGGCGCCACCGAAGGCCGAACCCTCCCACTTGCGCCCGGTCACGAGCTGGAACGGCCGGGTGCTGATCTCGGCACCGGCTTCGGCCACGCCGATGATGATGGCGCGGCCCCAGCCCTTGTGGGTGCATTCGAGCGCCTGGCGCATCAGCGTCGTGTTGCCCACGCACTCGAAGCTGTAGTCGGCACCGCCGTCGGTGAGCTGGACGATCGCGTCGACGACGCTCCCCGCATCCTTTCCGAGCTCCTTCGGGTTGACGAAGTGCGTCATGCCGAACCGGCGCGCCATCGCCTCGCGCGCAGGGTTCACATCGACGCCGATGATCTTGTCGGCGCCGACCATCTTCGCGCCCTGGATCACGTTCAGGCCGATGCCGCCGAGGCCGAACACGACGACATTGGCACCGGCTTCGACCTGGGCGGTGAACAGCACGGCGCCGACGCCAGTGGTGACGCCGCAGCCGATGTAGCAGATCTTGTCGAACGGCGCGTCCGAGCGCACCTTGGCCACCGCGATCTCGGGCACGACGATGTAGTTGCTGAAGGTGGAGGTGCCCATGTAGTGCAGGATGGGCTTGCCGTCGATGCTGAAGCGCGAGGTGGCATCGGGCATCAGGCCCTTGCCCTGCGTGCCGCGGATGAGCTGGCACAGGTTGGTCTTGCGCGACAGGCAGAACTTGCACTGCCGGCATTCGGGCGTGTACAGGGGAATGACGTGGTCGTCGCGCTGCAGGCTTGTGACGCCCGGGCCGACCTCGACGACGATGCCCGCCCCCTCGTGGCCGAGGATCGCAGGGAACAGCCCTTCAGGGTCGGCGCCCGACAGCGTGTAGTAGTCGGTGTGGCAGATGCCGGTGGCCTTGACCTCGACCAGCACTTCGCCGGC
>JBDSBD010000291.1:0-6981 GCA_039921765.1 Burkholderiaceae bacterium | reverse complement strand
TTGGTACAGGTCGGCGATCCGGTTGAAATCTACCGGCACCCGATCGACGACATCACCGCGCGATTCCTCGGCATTGCGATCATCCTGCCGGCGCGGATCACCAATGGCCTGTCGTATTCGAAACTGGGCGTCATCCCCGTGGCCCGCGCCGCGCGCAACGGCTCGGCGAAGATCATGTTGCGTCCGGAACAGTTGCGGCTGAGCACCGCAACGGGCGAAACCGCGGGCCCACTCGTATGCTTCGGCATCGTCACCGACTTCGAGTTCGGCGGGCCGACGTGCGACCTGACGATCTCGGTCGAAGCAAACGGGACGGAGTTTGCCGCACAGGCGCCGCTGCGCGTGCGCTATCCCAGCAATCAGGCACCGACGCCGGGGTCGAGAATCCGGATCGAGGTTGCTGGATCGGCGCATGTGTTCGACGACGCCGAGGCGGCGTTGCCGGACAACCCGCACGAAACCGTCGTCACGGCTTGACGGAACGCAGCGCGAATGGGTCCGTGGGCAGACTCGGCTTGTACGACGGCGCGTCGCGCGGATCGGCCCGACCCCTCCGCACGCGACGTGAGCGCCGTCTTGATCGCATCGTCGGCTTCGTTGCCGAGTCGGAATTCAAGACGGGCTGTGCGCCGGCTTGTGCGATGGATGCCAGACCACACCTGCAAATCGAGTCCAGTCCATGGCGGCCAGCCTGATGCATCGAACCACGCTACCCCGCACGTTCTACCGGCGTGATTCGCGCGTCGTCGCGATCGAGCTGTTGAACAAGATACTGATCGGGCGTGACGGGCGCCGTGGTCGCATCGTCGAAACCGAGGCTTACTGCGGCGCACTCGACCCGGCCGCGCACACGTACCGAGGCAAGACGGTACGCAACGCGACCATGTTCGGCCCGCCGGGGCACTTGTACGTGTATTTCACGTATGGCATGCATTGGTGCTGCAACGCTGTCTGCGGCGAAAAAGACGAAGGCATTGGCGTGCTGTTGCGCGCGCTGACGCCGTTGAAGGGGCTTGAAGCCATGCGCGTGGCTCGGCCCAAGGCGCATCGCGACAGGGACTTGTGCAGCGGACCCGGGCGCTTGACCCAAGCCATGGGCATCACGGGCGCGCACGACGGCATCGATCTGGTTACCGGCAAAGGTGGCTTTCGCATTGCCGGTGACGGCACCCCGCCGCCGAAGGAGTTGATCGCGACGGGGCGCATTGGCATCAGTCGTGGCGCGGAGCAGTTGTGGCGATGGTTCGTGCCGGGTGATCCCAATGTGTCACGCCGGTGAACGCATCCGGGGAGGCGTTTCGTCGGCATGTCTGGACCATCGAGCGCAGCGCTGGGTGCCCGACATCGGGCCATCCACGTTGCGGGCGTCATTGCGGATCAAGGCACATCGCCCGTCGCCACCGGCCGGATCGGATCGCTCGACCATCCGCTCCATGATGGGACGAACACCCGTGAGCCGGGAAGGCCGGCGACTTCCATCGCCAACTGGTTGTGGCAGGCGAAGACACCTGATCCACACATGTGCACAACGTTGTGGGGGGCGCGTTCGCCCAGCAGGGCCGCGAATTCCGCGCGCAACACCGCCGCTGGCTTGAAGCGTGTCGCCGCATCGAGGTTCATCGCGAACGCTCGGCTCGATGCCCCCGGCACATGCCCCGCGATCCGGTCGATGGGTTCGAATTCGCCGCGAAAGCGCGGCGCCTCGCGTGCGTCCAGGATCAGTGCGGACGGTTGCACGCGCAAGGTTTCGAGTTCCGCGTAGTTCACAGTTCGTTGGGGGTCGAATTGCACCACCCCATCGAACGGCGCGCGCGGCGGCGCGATCTCGCCGGATTCAATGGGTAGCCCGGCCGCCCGCCACGCCTGCCAGCCGCCGTCGAGCACGCTTGCTTCTATCCCGGCGCTTTTCAGCATCCACCACAGACGCGCCGCGGCCATCGCACCGCCTTGAGCATCGTAGGCAACGATGCGGCGCCCGCGCCGCCAACCCCAACGCGACAAGGTCTTCGCGAACGCATCCGGAGCGGGTAACGGGTGCCGGCCCAGACCCTTTCTGGACAAATCCGAGAGGTCGCGATCGAGATTCGCGTAGACCGCCCCCGAGATGTGCGCCGCGTGGAAGTCGCGCTCACCTTGCGCTGGATCCGACAGCACAAAGCGGCAATCCACCACCAACACCGAGTTCGATGGCAGCGACGCGAGTGCTTGCACCTCGATCAGGACATCGTCGTGGGGCTGTACCAATGGGCTCCCATCCTTCATGTCAACCTCATGGGCATCGAGATACCGAACTCCAGGATCGGCGCGCCGTTCAGCTTCGTGGCTGAGGCAGCGAAAGGGTGATCGCGACCACTCCGCCGGCCTGAGTCGCAGTCCGAAGTCGGTTGGCGGCCGTGCGCCCGATGGTCAGCGTGGCCCGAACTCGTGGACCATCTGCGTCATCGTGCGGGCGACGCAGGCTGCGTCGCAACGGCCCGCGAGATAGCCCGCGCCGCAGGCCATCAGCTCGGCAAGAGCCTCGTGCAGGGCCTGGGCTTCGGCGCCCCGCGCTACACCGTCGCCAGCGGCGACCGGTTCGTGTTCAGCATAGGTGCGCACCGCCCGGACCATGGTGTTCGCCATGTGATCCGCATCGATGTCACCGCGCAGAAAACTTGGGCCCACGGCAACCGCTTGATCAACCGCCGCCCGCATCCGCCGGGTTGGGGTGGTCGGCACCGGCGCCGCTCGCGCAGCCTGTGCTGCAGTGACCCGATCGGCTTCCATCGCATGCTCCTTTCGACATTCCTTGCTGTTGGCAGTATGCGCTTTGCGATGCCACGGCGCGCCGCGGCGGCCCTTGGCATGGTCGGCGTCACGGGCGCTATGCTTCAGGTCATTCTTAGCCTCAGGAGGACCCATGCCGTTCGTCAACATCCAGATCACCCGTGAAGGTGCCACCACCGAACAAAAGGCCGAGCTGATCCGCGGCGCCACCGACTTGCTGGTGCGCGTGCTCGGCAAGAACCCGGCCACGACGTTCGTGATCATCGACGAGGTGGAAACCGACAACTGGGGCGTGGGCGGACAGACCGTCACGACGCTGCGCCGCGCCGCTGCCGCCGCGGCGCCGGCAAGCCCGAAGCGCTGACGCGGCGTCTCGCACCGACCGCGGCTCAATCGTCGCCGCGCTTGTGCTTCTTCTTGCCGTGTCCGCGCTGCCGGTCTTCGTCATGGCGCGCGCGAACCCATTGCTCCTGCACGAAGTACACCGGCTGACCGCAGGCGTTGTAGGCGCCGCAATGCTTGGCCCAGTGCTTCTGGTGCCCCGGCGGAACATACAGGTACATCGGCGCCTGGTGCACGACGACCGCTTGCGGCGCGATCACGATCGGCTGCGCATAGACCACCGGCGGCGGCACGTTGCCGATCTCGATGCGGCCGTACACGCCGGGCTGGTAGATGCCGACCGAGACGCCGACCTGGGTCTGCGCCGAGGCCGAGGCCGCGGCAAAGCCGCAGGCGGCCAGTGCAATGACAGCCATTCGATTCATGCGAACGTTCTCCATGGAGTTCAGGGGAAGGTGAAGGCGAGCGGCGGTACCGTGGCGCCGACGTTGATCGCCTGCGTCTTCGTTGCGCCGTCCGCCGCGGCCTCGAGCGTGTACTTGCCCGCCGCTGCGGTATCGGCCGCAAAGGCCAGTGCGGTCGGGTTGGCAACATAGACGGTCTTCACCGGTGCCTCGATCGGCAGCGTGAAGCCGAAGGCACCGGTGGACGCATCGACCGGCGCCCAGGCCGTCTCGATCACCGGCCCGCCGCTGAGCGACTGCAGCGCACGCAGCGACGCGGTCGCCGGTGTGACGCTGCCGGTCACCACCCGAGAGGTCGCCATCGGGGGCACCAACGCGAGTGCCGGGCCGTTCACGTAGGTGTAGGCGGTGTCGACCACCGGCACGCCGGTCATCACCGCGGTCACGTGGCCGGCGGCGCTGACGACGAGCGCATAGCTGCCGGGTGGCACCGGGTAGAGCACGAACTTGCCGTTGACATCCGGTGTCGTGGCCTTGACCGGCACGCCGCCCGCTTGCAGCGAGACGAGGGTCGAGCCGAGCGCGATGGAAGGGTCGACATAGCCGACGACGCGCCCGCCCGCGCTCGAGACCACCGGGACCACCGCGATCACCGGCTTCAGGTTGTACTGGCCGGAGTTGCCGCGCCTGACCACCGATTTGCAGGCGTCGAAGTCGAGCACCACATCGGCTGTCTGGTCGGGCGCGACGTCGATGTCGACATTGAGCTTGAGGCCCGACTGCTGGGCGCTGGGTGTCGTCAACGCCACTTCGGCGCCGCCGGTCGGTGTGACCGAGTTCGCGAGCGCGTCGATGGGCCCGTTCGCTGCCAGCACCAGGCGCATCTGCGTGTACTTTCCGGCGGGCAGGGTGGTCTGGCCCAGATCCTCGAGCACACCATTCGTCAGCGTGAGCAGGTCGACCCGTCGGGGCGGCGACAGCACCACCTCCGACCAGCCGGCATCGCCGTCCCCGGCTCCGGAACTCTGGTGCACGCGAACCTTTTCGACCGTGATGTGCACGGCGTCGTAACCGCAAGAGGGCGCATCGGTGAGGGCCACGTGCAAAGTGCCCATGGCTCGGCTCCCGGTACCGCCGATGCCGCCGCCCCCGCCGCAGGCGGCCAGCGCTGCCGCCGCAAGGGCCAGCGCCGCGATGGTTCTGATCTTCATGGTGTGTTCTCCGTGGGAGCGGATGGCTCGAGGCGTTCTTCGAAGTAGTAGATGCCGACGCCCACGCGGGCCCGTGGCGGCTCCGGGCGATCGGATGGGGCGGCGGCGTCATGGGCGGCAAGCCAGCGGTCGAGCTTCTCGAGCAGCGCCTGCGAGTTCGCCGCGCCCAGCTTGCGAAATGCCGGCAGCGCCTCCACCGGGACGCTCTGGTACATGACCTTGCGCTGGAAGCGCGGATCGGCGGCGCCATGCTGCAGGTTGTGGTCGATGGTGTCGATCAGGTCGGCGACGTCGCTCCCCAGGATGCCGAGCTTGTCGGTCTGGCTGTGCTGCGGAACATAGGCGCGCGTCACGAGGCGAAGCCGCGCATCCTCGTGCTGCTCGACCGCGCCGACACGCAGCAGTTCGTCGAGGACCGCGCGCGCGGGCATGTCCCCGCTGTAGCGCCTGACCAGCTCGGCGAAGCCTTGCTCGCCTTCGACGTCGAGCGCGCGCGGTGCGCCGTCCGGGCCGCCGAAGTCCGCGTCGCGGACCCACCCGGTCAGCACGCGCGCGGCGCGGTTGTAGCGCTCGGCGCCTTCACCGACCGGGCCCTTGGGTTCCATCATGAGTCGATGCACTTCCTTGCGCGTCAGGCCGGAGACGACAGCGACGCGGGAGGCGCTGACCTTCTTGCCCGGGATCGCGAAGTCCTTGAGCGCGACGTCGACGTAGACCCGCTTGGCGATGCCCTCGAAGGCGCCGAGCGACACCGAATGGCGCAGCAGCAGGCGAAACAAGGGCCGCAGCAATTGCTCGATCGCGCGCTCGAGCGCGCTTGGAGGTTCGGAACTGGAGGTCATCTGTATTGGGAAATTTATCCCAAATTAACCGGCTGTCAATCGTCCAGGTGTGAGCGAATGTGCCGACCACGGGGGGCCGCGCTGTTGCCGCAGCCTGGCGACGCGGGCCGGAACCCCGGCGCGGCCCCGGGCCACTCCGGCTGGCGACGGGCCGCGCCGCAATCTCGACCCTAGGGGTGTACGGCGCGGGGTGGCCGGTGCATGTTGCGAACTCGTCGTGGGTGCAGGAGGGTCATGTCGTGTCGACGGAACGCGGGTCGCGGGCGATTGCGTTGCCTCTCTGCCCAGCCGAAGGCGCTGCGCGGCAGCTGCATTCGATGGGCTTGGCGGGTTGGCTGAAGGCACTGGTGCTGGGCATCGCGCTGATGCCGACACCGGCCGCGGCTCAGCAAGCGGTCTCCGCGCCGGAGCTCCTCACCGACAGCGCCCGGATCGCCGCCTGGCGCGAGCAGGCTGCTGCTTTCGAGCACGGCAATGGTGTGCCGAAGGACGGTGCGCGCGCCGCCGCGCTTTACTGTCAGGCGGCCCGGCTCGGCGATGCCGCGTCGCAGTTCGACCTGGGCTGGATGCATGCGAACGGCCGCGGCGTGGAGCGCGACGATGCGCTGGCGGCCTTCTTCTTTCAGCTCGCGGCCGCACAAGGCATCAAGCAGGCTCGGACCCTGCTGCAGCTGCTGGGGCCGCCCGCGCCCGGTTTGCCGGCGTGCCTGCGCGATCCGGTCGTGGTTGCGCGCGAGCCCGCGCTCCCAGCCGCCCCGGCGGCCGCACCCGTGCCTGCTGCAGCGCCGGCCCGGACGCCGCGCCCGATCGTCGATCTCGTGCGCAAGATCGCGCCCGAGTACGGTGTGCCGGCCGCGCTGGCTTTCGCGATCATGGAGGCCGAGTCCAACTTCGACAGTGCGGCCGTGTCGCCCCGCAACGCGCAGGGGCTGATGCAACTGATCCCCGAGACCGCGCGGCGCTTCCGGGTCAGGAAGCCCTTCGATCCGGCGCAGAACATCCGCGGCGGCATGGCCTATCTGCGCTGGCTGCTGGCCTACTTCGAGGGCGATGTGGCGTTGGGGGCCGCGGCCTACAACGCCGGTGAGCGCACTGTCGAACGCTATCGCGGCGTGCCGCCGTATGACGAGACGCGCGCCTACGTGCGCCGCATCGTCGCGGCCGTCGGCGCGATCGCGCAGCCGTTTGACGCGAGTGTCGCGGAGCCATCGCCGCATCTGGATCAGATTCGCGCGCGCGGCCGCGCGAAGTGACGAGTCCGGCGCGGCGTTGCAGGCCGCCGCCCACGCGCTTGTCGGCGGGGTGTCTTCTGCCTGGCCTCGCCACAGCGTCGAGCCGCGGGTTTGGGGTGTGGCGCGGCGCTGGTGGCGCTGCAACGCGCCACGCCGCGTCGCGGCAGCGTCCGGCCACCCGGCC
>JBDSBD010000290.1:0-6611 GCA_039921765.1 Burkholderiaceae bacterium | reverse complement strand
CCATGCGCTGGTCGCGAACAACCGCGTGCGCTGCATCGCGTTCATGTGGATCACGGTGTTGCTGGGCGTGTCCTTCCTCGGCTTCCAGATCTACGAATACATGCACGCGTACCACGAGCTGAACCTGAAGCTCTCGTCGGGTGCCTACGGCTCGACCTTCTACATGCTGACCGGCTTTCACGGCTTCCACGTGTTCGTCGGCATGCTGATGTTGCTGTTCATCACGATCCGGCTGATGAAGGGGCATTTCACGCCGGAACGCCATTTCGGCTTCGAAGGTGCGGCCTGGTACTGGCACTTCGTTGACGTGGTCTGGCTCGGGCTGTACATCGTCGTGTACTGGCTCTGAGGCACTGCCCGTACGTCACACGGATGCGGCCTGCATTCAGGCCGTCCCCTCCCCGGGGCTGCGACATCACCCACGCCGTGCCGCGCGATGTTGGCAGCTCAGGTGGGCGGGTTCACTTGCCCAGTGGCACGCCGCCAGGCTGAATCCAGCCCAGCCAGTAGCTCAGCAGGATGAACAGGAACAGCAGCACCGACAGGGCGACACGCAGAGCGAGTGCGCGCATCATGTTGCCGGCCTTCGCGTGCTCGTCGCGGCCTTCTCGCAGCATGAACACGCCGGCTGAGGCGAGTGCGCCGAGGATGCCGACGAACGCGATTGCGATCACGTATTTCATGGGTTCCGATTATCCGCCCCGCACACCATCATGGCGATGACGACGGTGTCGGCGCGATGGCGCGGCGGGATCGTGTTGCTCGCCGCGGTGATCGGTACCGCGCTGGCCGCAAACCTGGGCGCGTGGCAGTTGCGCCGCGCTGCGCAGAAGGTGGCGCTGCAGGCCATGCTCGAGGCGCGCTCGCACCTGCCGACGCTCGATGCGAGCAGTCTTGCACGTACGGCGGACGAGGCCGAGCCCCAGCACTACCGGGCGGTGCATTTGCGCGGGCATTGGGTCGAGGGGCGCACCGTGTTTCTCGACAATCGCCAGATGAATGCCCGCGTCGGCTTCTATGTGGTCACGCCGCTGCAGCTCGAGCATCGAGCCGACGCCGTGCTGGTTCAGCGCGGCTGGGTCGCGCGCGACTTCGTTGACCGGACCCGGTTGCCTGCGCTCGCAACACCGGGCGGCATGGTCGAGATCGACGGCATGATTGCCCCGCCACCGGCGCGGCTGTACGAGTTCTCGGCTTCGGCCATTGGCCCGATCCGGCAAAATCTCGACCTCGACCGTTTCGCCGCCGAAACGGGCTTGAGCCTCGCCCCCTTGTCGGTGCGGCAGATCGACTCCGCGGCGACCGCAGGCGACGGCCTGCTTCGCCAGTGGCCGCACCCCGCGGTCGATGTTCAAAAGCACTACGGCTACGCGTTCCAATGGTTCGCGCTGAGTGCGCTGATGGCAGGTTTGTATGTCTGGTTCCAACTCGTCAAGCCGCGGCTCAGGCGCAGCCGCTGAAACCCCTGCGCCGCTCAGTTTCGCGGTGCACTCGATGCCGTCGCCGGCCGAGGCGCTCGCTGGATTCGAGCCGGCCGCGCGTCGGATCGGCCGGCTGCGGATGCTGCTGGTGCTGCTGGTGTGTGCCGCGCCGGTGGTGGCGTCGTATGTCACGTACTACGTGATCCGCCCTGAGGGTCGCACCAACTACAGCGAGTTGATCCAGCCGGTGCGCCCGATCCCTCCGGGCTTGCCGCTCGCCGACCTGCAAGGGCAGCCTGTTGCCGCACAGACGCTGAAGGGTCAGTGGCTCCTCGTCGTGGTGGCCGGTGGCGCCTGCGACCTGGGTTGTGAGCGCTACCTCTGGATACAGCGCCAGCTGCGTGAGACGCTCGGGCGCGAGATGGACCGCGTCGACAAGATCTGGCTCATCCCGGATGCCGCGACGCCGGACGCGCGCACCCTGCAGGCCGTCGATGCAGGCCATTCGGCCACGGTGCTGCGCGTCGCGCCCGGCGCGCTGGCCGAGTGGCTGAAGCCGGCGCCGGGTCACACGCTCGATCAGCATCTGTACGTGGTCGATCCGCTTGGCAACTGGATGATGCGCGTGCCGGCCGATCCCGATCCGGCCAAGCTCAAGCGCGATATCGACAAGCTGCTGCGCGCGTCGGCCAGTTGGGACGAGCCGGGTCGCTGAGATGACCCCGGTGGTGGCTTCCTACGATCTCGCGCCGCTGGCGCAGATCGTGCTCGTCGGCGTGCTGGTGGCGGCGGGCCCGCTCGCCTGGCAGTGGCTGCGTCATCGTTACGCACGGCCTGCGGCTCGGCTGCGAGCGCTGACGGTGCTGGCGCTTTTTCTCACCTTCGATCTGGTGCTCTTTGGTGCCTTCACCCGGCTCAGTGATTCCGGGCTCGGGTGTCCCGACTGGCCGGGTTGCTACGGCAGCGCAAGCCCGCTCGGTGCGCGCGCCGAGATCGGCGCCGCGCAGGGGGCCATGCCCAGCGGGCCGGTGACGCACGGCAAGGCCTGGGTCGAGATGACCCATCGCTATCTCGCCACCGGCGTCGGCGCGTTGATCACCTTGCTCGTGGTGCTGAGCTGGATCGAAGCGCGCCGCCGGCGTGCCCAGGTGTCACCCTGGTGGGCGACGGCCACGTGGGTGTGGGTGTGCCTGCAGGGGGCGTTTGGCGCGCTCACGGTGACGATGAAGCTGTATCCCTTGATCGTCACCACGCACCTGCTCGGCGGCATCGGGCTGTTGGTGCTGCTGGCGATCCAGGGCCAGGCTTATGTGCACGAGCCGCTGGCCCTGTCGCGGCGGCTGCACGCGGGCGTGATTCTCGTTGCCGTGCTGGCGCTGTTGCAGATCGCGCTGGGCGGCTGGGTCAGCACCAACTACGCGGTGCTCGCGTGCCGAGACTTCCCGACCTGCCAGGGCTCCTGGTGGCCATCGATGGATTTCGGGCACGGCTTCACCTTGCTGCGCGAGCTGGGCGCGGGCGCGGGCGGTGGTTTCCTGCCGTTCGCCGCGCTCACCGCGATCCACTATGTGCACCGGCTCGCCGCCTACGTCGTGCTCGCCGCACTTGCGCTGCTGGCCTGGCGGCTGCACGCGAGCGGCCGTCCTGAGCTGCGGCGCTGGGCGCTTGCGCTCGGCGGCGTGGCGCTGTGGCAGCTTGCCAGCGGGCTCGGCAACGTCGTGTTCGGTTGGCCGTTGGTGGCCGCACTGGCGCACACCGGTGGCGCCGCCGTGCTGGCCACCTTGCTCGCCGTGCTGCTCACCCGTGCCTGGCAGGCGCGCGCGCGAGTCGCCTTTTCAGCCCTACCGGAACAGCCGGCCGGCGCGGCTCCTTAAAATGGCCGGAGCAACGTCACCATGACCAACAACAGCCTCGCCCGCCCCACCGTCGCCGCCAGCACCTCGCTGCCGTCGCGCGTGCGCCAGTTCTATGCGCTGACCAAGCCGCGCGTGATCCAGCTGATCGTTTTCTGCGCGCTGATCGGCATGTTGATGGCTGTGCCCGGCCTGCCCGACTGGCGGCTTGTGCTGGCGGCATCGGCCGGCATCTGGTTGGTCGCCGCGGCTGCGGCGGCGTTCAACTGTCTGGTCGAGCAGCGCATCGACGCGCGCATGACGCGTACCGCGTGGCGGCCCACCGCCCGTGGCGAGCTCACCCAACGCCAGGCGCTCGCGTTCTCGGCGCTACTGTGCGCGGCCGGCAGTGCGTTGCTGTACTTCGCGGTCAATCCACTGACGATGTGGTTGACGTTCGCCACCTTCATCGGCTACGCCGTGATCTACACCGTGCTGCTCAAGCCGATGACGCCGCAGAACATCGTGATCGGCGGCGCCTCGGGAGCGATGCCGCCGGTGCTGGGCTGGGCCGCAATGCGCGGTGATGTTGGCCACGAGGCGCTCATCATGTGCCTGATCATCTTTCTCTGGACGCCGCCGCATTTCTGGGCGCTCGCGCTGTATCGCGCCGAGGACTACCGCAAGGCGGGCCTGCCGATGCTGCCGGTCACGCATGGCTCCGAGTTCACTCGGCTGCATGTGCTGCTCTACACGCTGGTGCTGTTCGCGGGCAGCCTGCTGCCGTTCGTGTCCGGGATGAGCGGGCCGGTCTATCTGGTTGCGGCCGTGACGCTGGGCGGTGTCTTCCTCGGCTACGCGTGGAAGCTCTGGCGCCACTACTCGGATTCGCTCGCGCGTCGCACCTTTCGCTACTCGATCCTGTACCTGTCGCTGCTGTTCGCCGCGCTGCTGCTGGATCACTACCTGAGCCTGCTGTCATGGTGAATCGGATCCGCCGTCTTTCTGTTCTGGGTCTGGCCGGCGTGCTGTCCGCAGCCCTGGCCGGGTGCGACTATTTCAAGCCCGCACCCGAAGGGGCCAAGTTCCAGGGCATCGACATCACGGGCGCCAGTTACGCGGGTCGTCTGTCCTTGCCCGATACGGATGGGCGGCTGCGCACGCTGGCCGACTTCAAGGGCAAGGTCGTCGTCGTGTTCTTCGGCTACACCCAATGCCCCGACGTCTGCCCGACCACGATGGCCGAGCTCGCCCAGGTGAAGAAGGCGCTCGGCAAGGATGGCGAGCGGATCCAGGGTGTGTTTGTGACGGTAGATCCCGAGCGCGACACCGCGGCGATCCTGAAAGCCTACATGGCCAGCTTCGATCCGAGTTTCGTCGCGCTGCGCGGCACGCCGGAAGAAACAACCGCCGCAGCCAAGGAATTCAAGGTGTTCTTCGCCAAGGTGCCCGGCAAGGCCGAGGGCAGCTACACGATGGACCACACCGCCGGATCCTACGTGCTCGATGGCAACGGCAAGATCCGCCTGTTCGAGCGTTACGGCAGTGGTGCCGAGGCGCTCACCGCCGACATCAAGGCGTTGCTGGCCGCCGCATGAACAACGGCCCCGCAGGGCCGTTGTCGTCCAGTGTGCGCAGACCACGCCTCGAGGCGCCGCCACGCTGAAATTCGAGACTGTTGCCGCAGTTAACGCTCAAGCCGTCTCGGCCAGCGCCTTGCGCATCTTCTTCATCGCCGCCACCTCGATCTGGCGGATGCGCTCGGCGCTGACGCCGTACTCGGCGGCGAGTTCGTGCAAGGTCATGCCGCCCGAGGAGTCATCGTTGACATTGAGCCAGCGCTCATCGACGATGCGCCGGCTGCGCGCATCCAGCGCCTCGAGCTCCAGCGCGATGCCGTCGCCAGCCAGCCAGTCGCGGCCGCGCGCCTCGAGCACGCGGGTGGGCTCGTTCGAGTCGTCGGCCAGATAGGCGATGGGCGCAAAGCTCTCTTCCCTGTCGTCGGTTTGAGGCTCGAGCGCCACGTCGCCGCCGGACAGGCGCGTTTCCATCTCCAGCACTTCCTCGCGCTTGACGTTCAGCGTGCTGGCGAGCGTGTCGACCTCGCCCTGCGTCAGCGTGTTGCGGTGGAGGTCGGTGGCGTCGGCGTCATCCTTCATGCTCTGTTTCATCGAGCGCAGGTTGAAGAACAGCTTGCGTTGTGCCTTGGTGGTTGCCACCTTGACCATGCGCCAGTTCTTCAGGATGTACTCGTGGATCTCGGCCTTGATCCAGTGCATCGCGTAGCTGACCAGGCGCACCCCCATGTCGGGATCGAAACGCTTCACGGCCTTCATCAGGCCGATGTTGCCTTCCTGGATCAGGTCGCCGTGCGGCAAGCCGTAGCCCAGGTACTTGCGCGAAATCGAAACCACCAGACGCAGGTGCGACAGCACCAGCTTGCCGGCGGCGTCCAGGTCACCCGTGGTGCGCAGGCGCCGCGCGAAGCTGATTTCTTCGTCGTGGGTCAGCAGCGGCACGCGGTTGACCGCGGAAATATAGGCGTCCAGATTGCCCAACGGGGGCAGCAGGGCCCAAGGATCACGGACCGCCAATGCGGTGTTCATCGGAGAAAGCTTCATGGAGAGATCAGACATGCCGAACTCCTTTCAGGTTCCCTGCATTTTAGCACTCGACGGCTTAGAGTGCTGATCGACCATGCCCCGAGGGCCGAGCGCGGCCCAGATTGCGCTGCGCACAGCGATTGCCGGGTCGTTGGAGCCCTCCGTGCATCGGATGCGCTAGACTGAATCGCATCGAGAATCATCAACTTCCGGAGAAATTCATGAGCAACGACACTGCCAGCGGCACCGACTTGAGCGCTGACCTGAAACGACTCGTCGCCGAAGCCGAAGAACTTCTGGCGGCCACCAGCGGCACGCTCGGTGACGGCAAAATTGCCGATCTGCGCCGGCGCGTCGAAGACACCCTCGCTTCGGCCCGAGCCGGGCTGCGCAACGCACAGGCGTCGGCGGTCGAGCAGGCGCGTGCGGCCGGGCGTGCGGCCGATGAATATGTTCACGACAACCCGTGGCAGTCGGTCGGCGTGGCGGCGGCGGCTTCGGCGGCGGTCGGCCTGTTGATCGGCCTGCTGGTCGCGCGGCGCTGATTGGTGCGTGACGATCCCTCACGGCCGCGGATGGATCCCTCCTCGCGTCACGGCTCCGGCCTGCTGGCTACGCTGCGCCGCGTGGTCGGCACGGTGCTGGCGCTGGGCCAGACGCGGCTGGAGTTGCTGGGTGCAGAGATCGAGGAGGAACAGCTGCGGCTGCTGCGCTTCATCGGCTGGAGCGCGCTGGCGCTGCTGATGCTGCAGTTG
>JBDSBD010000289.1:0-4796 GCA_039921765.1 Burkholderiaceae bacterium | reverse complement strand
ACCAGGGCGTGACGCTGGGCGGCACCTCGCTCGCGAAAGGCGCGAAGCGCCACCCGACGCTGGGCCGTGGCGTCATCATCGGCGCCAACTCTCAGGTGCTGGGCGGCTTCACGATCGGCGACGGCGCGCGCGTCGGCTCGAGCGCCGTCGTGCTGAAGGAGGTGCCAGAAGGCGCCACCGCGGTCGGTAACCCGGCCCGGGTGCTGCACACCGATCTCGAAGCGGTGCGCGAAGCCGCTGCGGCCAAGATGGGATTTTCGGCCTACGGCATCACGCAGGGCGATGACCCGGTGGCTCGCGCGATGAAGGGGCTGATCGACAACGCGTCGGGCCATGAACACCAGATCGCGTTGCTTTGGCAGGCAATCGAAAAGCTGTCGGCGCGTTCGCGCGAACTGCCGTCGACCGACTGCGTGCCGCAAGACGCGCGCACCACCGAGCAGTTTGACGCCGAGGGCTTCAACCGGCTTGTGAAATAGGGGCACCATTTTTTCGGAGGGACCGCGCGGCGCACCGGCGCCGGCTCTCACCGGCGGCCTCAGCTTGCGTGGCGGCGGCTGTAGGCTGTAGGCTGTTGGTGTGCAGCGACGCGAGTCTGCACAGTCGGCGCTGAGCAGCTTCACAAAGCGCTTTTCTGCGTGACTCAGCCGGGGAGTGGTGGCCGCTGCGCCGACTTGGGCCGGAACGCCGCGCAGACGGCCGCGTCAGTTTCCAGGTAGGGGCCACCGATCAGGTCGATGCAATAGGGGACCGCTGCGAAGATGCCATGCACGGGCGGCTGCCCGTCGGGCAGTCCGGCCAGGGTTTCGGCAATCGATCTGGGCTGGCCCGGCAGGTTGATGATCAGCGTCTTGCCCCGGATCACCGCCACCTGGCGCGACAGGATTGCGGTGGGTGTGAAATGCAGGCTGATCTGGCGCATCTGCTCGCCGAATCCGGGCATCGGCTTGTCGGCAACGGCGAGCGTGGCCTCGGGCGTCACATCGCGCGGCGCCGGGCCGGTGCCGCCGGTGGTCAGCACGAGATTGCAGCCGACGCCGTCGACGAGGTCGATCAGGGTGGCGCGGATCGTCGCCTCGTCGTCGGGAATGAGTCGGGTTTCCCAACTGATCGGGTTGCGCAGCGCCAGATGAAGCCAGTCATGCAGCGCCGGGATGCCCTTGTCGGCGTAGGCGCCGCTCGAAGCCCGGTCGCTGATCGAGACCACGCCGATCCGCACTGCGTCGAATCGGGAGAGCGGGGAAGGGGTCAAGGATTCATTCATGGCTGGCGTGCTGCTTGATGAACTGGAACAACTCGCGGTAGGCGCGGCCGCTGCGCTTCTCGGGCACGAGCGCGGCGTCCTTGCGGGCGGCGCGGATCAGGCTGCGCAGCTGTTGCATGTCGCTCCCCGGTTGGGCCGCGGCCCAACGCGTGAGGGCGTCGTCGTTGGCGATCAGCTCGGCGCGCCAGCGCTCGGCCTGATGCAGCGCGAGCGAATCCCGGGCGCGCCCCAGCTGCATCTCGGTCACCGCATCGCGCAGCGGCTGGGGGTCGTCGCGGCGCATCAGCTTGCCGATGTACTGCATCTGGCGCCGCCGGCCTTCGTGGGAGCGGGTCTTCTTGAAATCGAGCAACGCGTCGCGCAGCAACTCCGACATCGGCACATCGCGCAGGCGTTCGTCGGGCAACGCGATCAGGGCTTCACCCAGATCCTGGAGATCGTGCGAGGCCTGCTTGAGCCGGGTCTTGCTGGGCCGCAGTTCCGGGGCGGGGCTGTCGGCCTCGGCGGGAGGAGGCGCAATCGGGTCGGCTGGCATGGGGAGAAAGGCGGCGCGAGCGGGCTCGGCGGGGATGGGCTGGGTATCATAGTCGCGCCGCATGCCCGCGGCCGCCGCCCGGAGCTTTTCCGCGCTTTCCACTTGTGCCGACCCACCCCATGCATCGTTCTCCTTCGACCGGCCCTGCGGCGTCCGCAGCCTTCACTTATTCGCGCGAACAGTTCCAGCAGTACGTCGAGGATGCGCTAGGTTTCGCACGCACGCTGGGTGCCAGCGATGCGGCGGTCGAGGTGTCCGAAGGAGTGGGCTTGTCGGTTTCGGTTCGCAAGGGCGAAGTCGAGAACGTGGAGCGCAATCGCGACAAGTCGATGGGCATCACGGTGTATGTGGGACAGCGGCGTGGCAACGCGAGCACCTCGGACTATTCGCGCGCCGCGCTCGAGCAGACGGTTCGCGCCGCCCACGACATCGCGCGCTTCACTGCCGAAGACCCGGCGGCCGGCCTGCCGGACGTCGAAGACATGGCGCTCGGTGGGGTCGCCGAGCGTGACCTCGATCTGTTCCATCCATGGGCCATCGATGCCGAAGGCGCACTGCAACTGGCGTTGCGCTGCGAAGCCGCGGCGCTCGAGGTCGACCCGCGCATCACGAACTCGGAAGGTGCCGGTGTGTCGGCGCAGCAGTCGCATTTCTTTGCCGGCAACAGCCGCGGGTTTCGCGGCGGCTACGCGAGCTCACGACATTCGCTGTCGGTCGCGCCGATCGCCTCGGCGCCGGGAAAGCGTGGCGACGACATGCAGCGCGACGCCTGGTACACGTCGATGCGTGCGCCCACAGAGCTGGCCGCGCCCGAGGCGGTGGGCCGCTACGCCGCTGAGCGCGCGCTGTCGCGCCTGCGCTCGCGCAAGATTGCGACCTGCGAGGTGCCGGTTCTGTTCGAGTCTTCGCTGGCGGCCGGCCTGCTGGGCGCTTACGTGCAGGCCACCAGCGGCGGAGCGCTGTACCGCAACGCGAGCTTTTTGCAAGACAGCCTGGGGACCCAGGTGCTGCCCGAGCACGTCGACATTCATGAGGACCCGCACCAGCCGCGCGGCAAGGGCAGCGCGCCGTTCGACGATGAAGGCGTGCTCACACGCGCACGTGATGTGGTGCGCGCTGGCGTGGTTCAAGGCTACTTTCTTTCGAGCTACTCGGCGCGCAAGCTCGGGTTGCGCACCACCGGTCACGCCGGCGGCTCGCAGAATCTCCAACTTGCCAGCCGGCTCACTGCGCCGGGCGACGATCTGGAGGCGATGCTGCGCAAACTGCATCGCGGTCTGTTCGTGATCGAGCTGATGGGCCAGGGCGTGAATTACGTGACGGGTGACTATTCGCGCGGCGCGGCCGGCTTCTGGGTCGAGAACGGCCGCATCAAGTATCCGGTGCACGAGGTCACGATCGCCGGCAACCTGCGCGAGATGCTGCTCGGCATCGCTGCGGTGGGCGCCGATGTCTACACGATGGGCAGCAAGACCATTGGCTCGGTGCTGGTCGAGCGCATGAAGATCGCCGGTCGCTGAGTTCGCCAGCGTGACGAACGCTGCTGCCTGGTTCGGCCCGGTGGATGCCTGGAGCGTGCTTCGGGTTCAGCCGGGGGCCGCAAGCGAATCCGCGGGCCGTGGCTCACGCTGGCGGTGACCGGTGAATCGGCCGTGGGCTCAGCTGCTGGTGGCGGCTTGGAACAGCTTGCCCGAGCGCGTGCCGGTGCGGCAGAACGCCAGGATCGGCTTGGGAAGCTCGGCCAGCAACGCCTTGAAGCGCGCCACTTCCTCGGGCGTCTGTACCGTCGGTGCGACCGGCAGGTGGGCGTAGCGAAGCCCGGCCTGAAGCGCCGCAGCTTCGATCGCGGCGCTGGTGGGCTGCCCGACACCGCCTTCGAAGTCGGGCCGGTTGTTGACCACGCTCTTGAAGCCGGCCTGCACGACCCAGGCCATCGTGTCCGGTTCAAGTTGCGGGGCCGTGCTGAGATCGCTGCTGAGTTGCTGAACGACGGGAATGCTCATGGTTCGGGTGTCCGGGGTTTGGGCCTGAAAAAAAGGCGGGCGTCAGTGGCTGAGCGCTTGCTTGACCGCGGCGGACACCAGGCTCATGTCGGCCTTGCCGGCCAGCCGGCTCTTGGCCGCGCCCATGACCTTGCCCATGTTTTCCGGGCCAGTGGCGCCGAGCTCGGCCACCAGTCGGGCGACTTCCACGCCGACTTCATCGGCGCTCAGCCGCTGCGGCAGATAGGCTTCGAGCACCGTCAGTTCGGCGCTCTCCTTCTCGACCAGATCCGGCCGATGGCCTGCGGCGAACTGGGTGATCGAGTCCTTGCGCTGCTTGACCAGCTTGTCGATGATCGCGATCACCGCGGCGTCATCGAGCACGATGCGCTCGTCGACCTCGCGCTGCTTGCAGGCGGCGAGCAGGCCGCGGATCGTGAGCAGGCGCGGCGCATCCTTGGCGCGCATCGCGGTCTTCATGTCTTCGGTGATCTGGTCTTTGAGGCTCATCGGGTGGCCTGGTGGGTTGGGGTTTGGTAAAGAACGCAAAAAAGCCCGCGGGGTGCGCGGGCTCCTTTTAAAGCACACGAACCCGAGGGTTCAGCGCTGCGTAGCTGTCAGAACAGCTTCTTGGGCAGCTGCATGCTGCGAACACGCTTGAAGTGGCGCTTCACTGCAGCAGCCTTCTTGCGCTTGCGCTCGGCGGTGGGCTTTTCGTAGAACTCGCGGGCCCGCAAGTCGGTCAGCAGGCCGAGTTTTTCGATGGTGCGTTTGAAGCGGCGCAGCGCCACATCGAAGGGCTCGTTTTCTTTGACACGAATCGTAGTCATGCGGGTGAGGATGGGTGAAGGGGTTGGTTGAGCAGACCGGGCTCGATAGCGAGGGGACGTGCTCAGTAAAGCGCGCGATTATATCCCGCTCGCCGAGCCCGCTGAGCCTGCGCTGCCGATGGCAAGCCCGTGCGCGCAGGCCGCCGCACTCGCCCAGGCCCACTGGAAGTTGTAGCCGCCGAGCC
>JBDSBD010000288.1:0-3043 GCA_039921765.1 Burkholderiaceae bacterium | reverse complement strand
TGGATGCCCCACTTCTGGTGCGGCGTGATGAAGTTGAGCAGGATCTCGGCGTTGCCGTTGCTGCGGATGCCGTGCACGCCGGCGGTCGCCTTCAGGTTCACCGGCGGGCGGTAGCTCGCCAGGCCTTCGCCGAAGGCGAGCATCCACGGGTGATCCTGGTAGAACTGCTGGCGCCCGGTCAGGGTGCGCCACGGGATCAGCTCGTGCACGTTGGTGTAGCCGGCGTTGTACGACACGGTCTCGCTCTCGATCCCGCTCCAGGTGGGCGAGCTGATGATCTTGCGCGGCTGCGCCTGGATGTCGCGAAAACGGATCTTCTCGTCTTCGCGGTGAATCGCCAGGTGCGTGTGGTCACGCCCGGTGATCTTCGACAGCGCAGCCCAGGCTTTCACAGCGACATGGCCGTTGGTCTCGGGTGCGAGCTGCAGCACCACTTCGCAGGCGTCGATGTCGGTGTCGATCTTCGGCATGCCCTTGGTCACGCCCTCGTCGGTGACGAAGCCGTTCAGCTGGCCGAGCTGCTCCACCTCGGTGACGGTGTTCCAGGCGATGCCCTTGCCGCCATTGCCGATTCGGTTCATCAGCGGTCCGACCGCGGTGAAGCGCTTGTAGACATTCGGGTAGTCGCGCTCGATGACCGCAATCTGAGGTGCGGTCTTGCCAGGGACCAGCTCGCACTCGCCGCGCTTCCAGTCCTTCACGTCGAGCGGCTGGGCCAGCTCACCCGGCGAGTCGTGCATCAGCGGCGTCAGCACCACTTCTCGCTCGACGCCGAGGTGGCCGATGCAGACCTCGCTGAAGGTCTTGGCAAATCCCTTGTAGATCTCCCAGTCACTCTTCGACTGCCACACCGGGTCGACCGCGGTCGACAGCGGGTGGATGAACGGGTGCATGTCGCTGGTGTTGAGGTCGTTCTTCTCGTACCAGGTCGCGGTGGGCAGCACGATGTCGGAGTACAGACACGTCGTGCTCATGCGAAAGTCGAGTGTGACCAGCAGATCGAGCTTGCCTTCGGGCGCCTCGTCGTGCCAGGCCACTTCCTGCGGCTTGGCTTCTTCGGCGCCCAGGTCCTTGCCCTGAACCCCGTTGGTCGTCCCGAGCAGGTGCTTGAGAAAATATTCATGGCCCTTGCCCGACGAGCCGATGATGTTGGAGCGCCAGACGAACATGTTGCGCGGCCAGTTCGCCGGGTGATCCGGGTCTTCGCAGCTCAGGCGCAGCGAGCCGTCCTTCAACGACTTGACGACGTAGTCCTTGGCGTCCAGGCCGGCGGCCTCGGCGTCGCGCACGACCTGCATCGGATGGGTCTGCAATTGCGGCGCAGACGGCAACCAGCCCATGCGCTCGGCGCGCACGTTGTAGTCGATCATGCTGCCGCCGTAGAGCGACTTGTCGGCCAGGGGTGACAGCACCTCGTCGACGCCGATCTTCTCGTAGCGCCACTGGTTGGTGTGGGCGTAGAAGAAGCTGGTCGAGTTCATCTGGCGCGGCGGGCGGATCCAGTCGAGCGCGAACGCCAGCGCGGTCCACCCGGTCTGCGGGCGCAGCTTTTCCTGGCCCACGTAGTGCGACCAGCCGCCGCCGCTCTTGCCGATGCAGCCGCACATCATCAGCATGTTGATGACGCCGCGGTAGTTCATGTCGCTGTGGTACCAGTGGTTCATGCCGGCGCCGATGATCACCATCGAGCGCCCTTCGGTCTTCTCGGCGTTCTCGGCGAACTGGCGTGCCACCGTGATCACCTGGTCGCGCGGCACGCCGGTGATCTGTTCCTGCCAGGCCGGCGTGTAAGGCGTGTTGTCATCGAAGTCGGCCGCAGCAAGTTCACCCGGAAGACCGCGCGCCACACCGTACTGCGCGACCTGCAGGTCGAACACCGTGGCCACCAGCATCCCGGGCTTTGCACCGCCGAGCGCAACGCGCTGTACCGGCACCGTGCGCACCAGCACGTCGCCTTGCGCGTTGTTCGGAAAGTGTTCGTGCTCGATGCCGCCGAAGTAGGCGAACCCGACCTTGGCGCTCTCGAGGCTCGGGTTCTCGCCTTCGAGCAGCGAGAGCTTCAACTTGACCGCGTCGGCAGCGCGCGCATCCTTCGCTTCCAGGTTCCATTGCCCCGCGTCGGCGCGGCCGTCCGGCCCCCAGCGAAAGCCGATCGCGCCGTGCGGCAGCACGACGCCGCCGGCTTCGTCAAAGGCGACTGTCTTCCACTCCGGATTGTTGGCCTGGTCGAGCTGGCCCTCGAAGTCGGAGGCGCGCACATAGCGGTCCGGCACCATCACGACCTCCCCGCTCGCGAGCTGGTGCTCCTTGAGCATCACCAGCATCGGCAGGTCGGTGTAGCGGCGCGCGTAATCGTCGAAGTAGGTCGAGCGCGGTCGCCCGTTGCCACCGAAGTAGAAGTCCTTCAGGATCACGTGCCCCATGGCCATCGCCACCGCGGCGTCGGTGCCCTGCTTCGGGTGCATCCACAGGTCGGAGAGCTTGGCGACCTCGGAGTAATCGGGCGTGATGGCGACCGTCTTGGTGCCCTTGTAGCGAACCTCGGTGAAGAAGTGCGCGTCGGGCGTGCGCGTTTGCGGAACGTTCGAGCCCCACGCGATGATGAAGCCCGAGTTGTACCAATCGGCCGACTCGGGCACATCGGTCTGCTCGCCCCAGACCTGCGGGCTGCTCGGAGGCAGGTCGCAGTACCAGTCGTAGAAGCTCAGGTTGACGCCGCCGATCAGGCTCAGGTAGCGCGAGCCCGACGCGTAGCTGATCATCGACATCGCCGGGATCGGCGAGAAGCCGACCACGCGGTCGGCGCCGTGCGTCTTGATCGTGTGGACATTGGCGGCGGCGACGATCTCGTTGACCTCGTCCCAGTTCGAACGCACGAAGCCTCCGAGACCGCGCACACCCTGGTAGTCGCGCCGCGCCGCGTCGTCACCGACGATCGAAGCCCAGGCTTCGACCGACCCGTGCGCCATGCGCGCCTCGCGCCAGCGCCGCAGCAGCCGGCCACGCACCATCGGGTATTTGACGCGGTTCGCGCTGTAGAGGT
>JBDSBD010000287.1:0-12801 GCA_039921765.1 Burkholderiaceae bacterium | reverse complement strand
CGCCGGTGCAGCGCCGCGGCCGGCCATTCATGAGGGTTGGCGCAACCCATCATCGCTTCGGCGAGGCCGCGCAGTACGGCGTCGTCCTGCAGGATCCAGCTGGCGCGCGCATGGGTGGACAGCACCTCGTACTCGTGCGTCATCCGGTTGCTCAGCATCGCGCCCTGTCTCAGATCGGCCTCGCAGGCGTCGGCCGCGGCCCGGCTCGCCGCGCGATCGCCGCGCAAGGCATCGAGCAGGACATGCGTCATGCGGCTCTCGGTGACCACGCTGCGCGGCAGACCGAGCCAGTGGCAGTCGTCGTCGCCGCTCGCCGTCAGCGCCACGGCCTGGTCGAGGTGGCCGGCATCCAGCGCGGACCAGGCCTGCGTGTAGCGCACCCCGGCGCGCATATGGCTTGGCATGTCGCCGGCCAGGCTCAGCGCGCCGCGCGCAAAGCGCTGCTGCAGCGGTGCCATGCCGGGCAGTCCGGTGAAGAAGCTCTGGAAAAAGCACAGATTCCATACCTGCAGCACCGGCGCGCGCTCGAGCGCGTCGAGCATCGAGGCAAATGCGCCCGCCACATTCTCGGTGCGGGTGTGCGCGTATTCGGCCCAGGCCGCGCCGAAGCCGACGAACGCGCGAGCCGGATCGGTGAGCGGCAGCTCGCGCAGGCGTGCGAGCTCGCGTTCCGCGTCGTGCAGACGGCCGGTGCTCTGCATCGCCAGGCAGGCGTAGGCCTGCGCCGAACTCGCCTCGAGCGGGCGCGCATCGCGCAGGAAACCGGCGCTCGCGCGCTCGATGGCGACCACCGCGGTGTCGAACTCGAACTGGATGAACGCGGCAATGCCGCGCAGCAGGTACATATCGGGCCAGCGCTCGAAGGCCTCGGCGAACAGCAGCGCAAGCAACTGCTCGAGACTGCCACCGCCCAGCGCGAGCAGCTGTGGGCCCTGATGCACCAGCCGCTGCGCAGCGTCGGGCCAGGCGCCGGCACGCATCAGGTAGCCGACCGCACGCGTCACGTCGGGTTCGGCCGACGCGGCACGCACGAGCAGTGCCGGCAACTCGTCGGGCCGGTCACGCTGCAGCCGGTCCTCGAGAAAGTCGCGGAACAGATCGTGCAGGCGCAAGGTCGGCTCGTCGGCGTCGAGCATGCTGACGAACAGGCCACGGCGCTCCACCTGTTCCAGCAGGCACTGCGCGTCGGCGACACCACTCACGCGCGCGCAACGCGCCGCGGTGAGCTCAGGCAGGACCGAACAACGCAGCAGGAATTCGCGCAAGTCCTCAGGCATGTCGGCCAGCACCTCGGCAGCGAGGTAATCGAACAGGTGGCGCTGGGTGAGCCGGGCGCCGCCCTGCGGCGAGGCCCCAACGCGCGCGTTCAGGCTCAGGCGCAGCCCCGCGGCCCAGCCGCCGGTGCGCTCGACCAACGCACGTGCCGAGGACATCGCTGGCCCCGGCCCCGCGCTGCTGGCCAACAGCGCGGCGACCTCGGATTCGTCGAAGCGCAGGTCGTACTGGCGAAACTCGGTCAGCTCACCCAGGCCGCGCAGGCGCGCCAGTGCCAGCGGCGGCTCGACCCGGCTCGCCAGCGCCAGCGACCAGTGTGCCGGCAGCAGCTCGATCACAAGCTGCAGCAACTCGAACACCTTCGGATCGACGAGGCGATGGGCATCGTCGATCACGATCAACCCGCGCGCGACCTCGGCCGCCGCGAGCGCATTGACGATCTCGCCAGCGACGCCACGCAACCCGCCCTCGGCCAGGATGACCAGCGCCTCGGGCGCGACCCGCCAGGGCAGGTCGTAGGGCTCCAGCGCAGCCGCCAGGCAGGCCAGGAAGCGCTGGAGCTGATCGTCCTCGTCGACCGACACCCAGGCCAGCGCGCAGCCCTCGGGCAACTGGCGGATCTGGCGCGTCAGCGCCGCGGTCTTGCCGTAGCCGGCCGGCGCCAACAGCAGCGTCAGCCGGCTGTGCCGCAGCGCCTCGCCCAGCGCCTGCTCCAGCACAGGCCGCGCGATCAACCCGGCGCGCAGGCGCGGCGGCTGGATCTTGGCCAGCGCGAACGCGGGCAGTGGCTGCTGCGGCGAAGGCAGGTCGGACATCGCGGAATTCTGCCGCAGCGCGCCAGCGGCGACCAGTGCCGGACACCCCCATGGCTCCTTCGGGCGACGCGCGCGCGGCAGGGGCCTGCGCACACTGTCCCGTCTCACCGGCATCCTTGATAGGCCGCCGCATCGACTCGGGTCCTCCATGCACGTGATCCATCACACCCACCTGCCCGCGCTGCAGTGGGGCGACGAGCGCGGCGTCAGCGCCGCCGACCGCAGCCGCGGTGTCCAGGCCTTCTCGGTGCGCGTCGGCGTGCTCGATCCCGGCGCACGCGGCGCGAGCTGCATGCACCGTGGCGAGTTGGTCCTTCTCGTGCTCTCGGGGGCCGGCAAGCTGCTGCTGGACGGCGATCCGCAGCGCTTTGCCGCACCCTGCACGCTGCTGATCCCGCCGCACCGCACCTACCAGATCGTCAACCACGGCAGCACCGCGCTGCAAGTGGTCTCGGTGTTCACCGAAGCGCCCGAAGCGGGCCGCGCCACCGGAGCCTGACAACAATTCGCAGACCGGAGACTGGCGTGACGCGATTCGCGGGCCGTCGAACCCGGCAACCGCCCTCGACCGCTTGCCGGCACCGGCAGGGCAGCTTGGCGTGCGGGTTTGCCATCCACGACTTCTTCATCCGTCGAGTGCGGAGCACCCCGCGCCGGATCGAAGCGCGTTCCGACCTGGCTCTTTCGAGCGATGCGCGCGCCCGCAAGCGCCGGCACACTGCCGCGGCTGCTTCCACCCCTGCGAACCGAGCCGACGATGTGCCTCACCCATGCCGACCTCCCGAACCCGCGCCCCGCCAGTCGACCCGTTGCCCCCGACCCCGCACGATGGCCCACGACGTGGTTCGAGCGTTGCCACACCGACAGCGCGGGTCGCGGCCCGAACACGGATGTCGATCCAGCCACACCGGCACACTTGACGCGGCACCCCGCCATCCCGTGCGGTGACCGGGAGGCCGACCCGGTCGATCTGGCGACGCCGGTGCACAAGGCGCTGCATCGCTTCATGTTCGACGTGCTGGTGCAGATCGGTGCCCTCGATGTCAGCAGCACCGCCGAGATCCGGCGTGGCGTGAATGCGGTCGAGCGCCTGCTGGCGCTGCTGCCCAACGCGCCTGCGGCGCCGCGCAACACGGCGCGGGCGCTGCGCCAGGCCGCAGCCTCGCAGCGACGCACACTTGCAGCCCGGCTCTATCGCGAGCTGACAAGCCTCGTCACATGGCAGCTGCAGCAGCAGCCCCGCGCGGCAACCCGCTGGCCGGCACCCGAAGCCGCCGCGCTGCGCCGGCGCCAGCTTGCGCGCCTGAGTGCCGACGAACTGCGTGCCGCAATGCACTGGATGGGCGCGGCGCTGACGCCGCAAGAGCTCGCGGCCCTGCTCGACGACCTGCACGCCAGCGTCGACACGGTGCGCTTTCACGGCGTGCTGGACACGCTTGCGCGCGAACTCGACGCGCCGCGCTGGCAGCGCGTCGCCGGTGCGCTCGACCAGCGGGCATGGTCAGCGCCTGACATGGCCCGTCGCATCGACTCGCATGGCCCGCCGAAACGCCGCGCCATGGCTCCTTGGGGCGCTGCCGCGGCGGGTCCAGACCGCAACACTGCCAACCCCTGCTGACCTCCCTCGCGGCCAGCGTCCACAACCCCACTTCGGAGATCCACACCATCATGACCGCCGCCATTGCCTCCTCACCCGTCACCGCCCACGCCGCTGCCGCCACCTCGCGTGCGGCGTTTCGGGCCCCGACCCCACAGCCGAGTGCGCCGCGCTTCGACATGTATGCGCCGATCCACAAGGCGCTGCGCAACTGCATGAGCGACACGCTGCGGCGCGTCGGTCGCCTGGACGTGAGTGATGCGCCGGACATGGCGGCCTCGCTCGGCCAGATGCACGAGCTGCTTGACCTTTGCCTCGGCCATCTTCAGCATGAGAACGGGTTCGTGCACACCGCCATCGAGGCACGCCGACCCGGTGGCGCGGCACGCACCTGCGCCGACCACGTCGAGCATGTCGAAAGCATCGAGGCACTGCGGGCCGAGGCGCTGGCGCTGCCGACGGCGGCCGAGCCGTTGCGGCCGGGCCTGGCGTTGCGGCTGTACCAGCACCTTGCACTGTTCATCGCCGAAAACTACCAGCACATGCACATCGAGGAAACCGCCAACAACACCGCGCTGTGGTCGCTCTACAGCGATGTCGAATTGCTGGCAATCCATGCGCGCCTGATGGCCAGCATCGACCCGCAGGAGCAGTTGCAGGTCGCGCGCTGGCTGATTCCGGCGGTCACACCGCTCGAAGCTGCCGAGATCCTGAACGGTGCCAGGAGCCAGATGCCACCCGAAGTCTTCGAGGTTGTGCTGGACACGGTGCGCCCGCACGTGGACGTCAACACCTGGAGCCAACTCTGCGATACGCTTGGCGCCGCGCCGCGGCTCGGCCCGCCGATCCCGGCCTGATCCGACCCGGAAAACGCACCCCACGCACCACCCATCCCGCCCACTTCGAAAGGATCTCATGAAACGATGGCTCAAATTTGGCGCCTATGGGGTGCTCGGTATCGTCGCGCTCGCCGGCATCGCGCTGGTCGTCGGCGTGCAGCTTGGTGAGCGCAAGATGCAGCGCCACATCGAGGTCGCGGTCGCACCGGTGGCGCTGCGCACCGATCCAGCCAGCGTCGAGCGCGGGCGCTACCTGTTCATGTCGCGCGGTTGCACCGAATGCCATGGCACCAACGGCGCCGGCAAGGTCTTCATCGACGACGGCAAGGGCATGTACGTGCGCGCGCCCAACATCACACCCGGGCCGGGCAGCGTGGTGGCACGCTACGGCCCCGGCGACTGGACCCGCACGATCCGCCACGGCGTCAAGCCCGATGGCCGGCCCGCGATCATCATGCCCAGCGAAGACTACGCGCGCTTCACCGACGACGACCTGGCCTCGCTGGTGGCCTTCCTGCGCCAGATGCCGGCGGTGGCCGGTCCGGGTGCCGACATCCACTTCCCGATCCCCGTGAAGGTGATGTACGCCGCCGGGCTGATCACCGATGCGGCCGAGAAGATCGACCACACGCTGGCCCCGAGCACGCCGGTGGCCGAGTCCGTGACCGCGGCACACGGCGCCTACGTAGCCAACGCCTGCATCGGCTGCCACGGCGCGCACTTCTCCGGCGGCAAGATCCCCGGGACGCCACCCGACTGGCCGCCGGCGGCAAACCTGACGCCGGGCGAAGGCAGCGCACTCGCGCGCTATCCCGACGCGCAAGCCTTCACCGCGATGCTGCGCACGGGCAAGCGCCCCGACGGCAGCGCGGTCAGCCCGGTCATGCCCTTCACCGCGTTCAAGGAACTGAACGACATTGACGACCAGGCGCTCTTCGCCTTCTTGAAGCAGCTCCCGCCGCGCCCGGCCGGTCAGCGCTGACAGGGCTTGGCGTTCCGAGCTTCAGGGTTGTTGCCATCGGGCGACTTCTGTAGCCTCGAGCGCGCATCGGCGTGCGGTGCTCCCAAGGCGCGCCGGCACGGTCGGCCGGTAGCGCAAGCGCCACGCAGCCGCGCTTGCAGTCCGCAACACCGCGACACCCCCAAGTGCGCGGCGACTCGAAGCGGCTCCGCAGCCGTGCGCGACGCCGTCAGCTCCTGGCAGGCGGCTCCTGCCCCGGATCGGCAGGCACCGGGCCCGCACTTGCGGCGGCCGGCCCTGCGCGCATCACGCGCTGCGGGAACGGGATCTCGATGCCGTCACGTTCGAACAACTCGAGGATCGCAAAGTGGACGTCCGAGCGCACACCCCCCTGGCCGTTCTCGGGGTCGGCGATCCAGAAGCCGACGCGCAGGTTGATGCCGTCGGCGGCGAACTCCGCGATCAGCACGTTTGGTGCCGGGTCGGCGAGCACGCGCGGCACCGCGCCCACCACCGCCTCGAGCCGCGGCTTGAGCGCAACCAGGTCGGTGCCGTAAGCAACCTGCACGGCGGTGCCGACCGAAATGCGCGAGTCGGCGAGCGTGTTGTTCTCGACGCGCTGCGTGATCAGCATCTCGTTGGGCACGATCGACTCGCGCCCGGTGAGCGCACGGATCACGGTGTAGCGGGTGCGGATGTCGGTCACGCGACCTTCGAAGCCATCCACCTGCACCATGTCGCCGATGCGCACCGAGCGTTCGGCCAGGATCACGAAGCCGCTGACATAGTTGGCGGCAATCTTCTGCAGCCCGAATCCCAGCCCGACGCCGATCGCGCCACCCAGCACCGAGAATGCGGTGAGGTCGAGGCCCATCGCCGAAACCGCCATCAGCAGGCCCACGAGCAGCAACAGCGCGCGCACCAGGTTGGCCGCCATCTTGCGCATCGACAAGGTGTTGCCGCTGCCGCGCAGCAGTCGCTGCTCGATGGCCGCAGAAACCCACAGCACGAGCACCAGCACCAGCGCTGCGGTCAAGACGCCCTCGATGAGTCCGCGCAGCGACATCCGCCCGCCACCCACCCTCCAGGTCACCTCGGCCATCACGTCCATCGCCAGCGGCAGCACGCCGGTGACCCAGAGCACGACCGCGACCCACGCCAGCCACGAGATGCTGCGCTCGACGACGCGCACCCAGGCAGTATTCGTGAAGGTGGCGCCGAGCACGCGCACGCTCAGGCGGATGACGACCAGCGAGATCAGGATCGGCACCGCGATCTTGAAGACTGCCGGCTTGACGAAGCCGGCCAATGTCAGTTTGGCGCCGAACGACAGCGCCAGCGCGAGCACCGGAAACAGCACGCCGTCAACGATGCGCCGGCCGAACCAGATCGAAGCTTCGGGCGTGGCACGGCCGCGCATCAGCCGCACCACCACCCACGCCAGGACCAGACAGCCGGCGAGCACCGCCAGTTCGGTGAGTGCGTCCGGGCGCGCCAGTGCGCGCAGCAACTCGTTCAGCTCATCGGTATCGATGCCACGCGCCATCGCGTCACACGTCGGCCAGCACGCGCAGGTGCGCGGCCACGCTGCGCGCCAGCGCACCGAGGTCGTAGCCGCCCTCGAGGCACGAGACGATGCGACCTTTCGCATGGCGCTCGGCCACGCTCTTGATGCGCTGCGTGATCCATTCGTAATCGGCCTCGACCAGACCGAGCTGGCCGAGCTCGTCGTCGCGGTGCGCGTCGAAGCCGGCCGAGATGAAGATCATCTGGGGTCGAAACGCCTCCAGCCGCGGCATCCAGTTGGTCTCGATCAGTTCGCGCACCTCGGGGCCTCGGGTGTAGGCCGGCACCCCGATGTTGATCATGTTGTCGCCCTTGGGCATGCCCCCGCAGTAGGGGTAGAGCTGGTCCTGGAAGATGCTTGTCATCAGCACGCGTTCGTCACCCGCAATGATGTCTTCGGTGCCATTGCCGTGGTGCACGTCGAAATCGACGATCGCCACCCGTTTGAGACCGCGCACGCCGAGCGCATGACGCGCCGCGATCGCAACGTTGTTGAAAAAGCAGAACCCCATCGCCGCATCGCGCGTCGCATGGTGGCCGGGCGGGCGCACCGCGCAGAACGCGTTCCGGCATTCGCCGTCGATCACGGCGTCGGTCGCGGCCACCGCGGCGCCTGCGGCGCGTTGCGCCGCGCGCCAGGTGCCGGGGCCGGCAATGGTGTCGGGGTCGAGGGCGTGCGTCTTGCCGCTGCGCTCCAGCCCTTCGAGCAGGTCGCGCAACTCGTTCACATAGCCGCTGGCGTGCGCACGGCCCACATCGCGCAGGTCTGTCAGGGGCGCCTCGCGGTGCTGCAGCGCCACGCTCAGGCCGGTGGCGAGGAGGTGGTCGTCGATCGCGTCCAGGCGCTGCGGACACTCGGGGTGACCGGCGCCCATGTCATGGCCGCGACAGTCGGGATGGCTGTAGTACGCGGTCGTCATCGGCGGCTCGAGTGCGTGGGTTTCGGGTAAGAATGACGCATGGATCCTCACAAAATTCTCAACGCCCAACTCACCGAGCTTGTCGACCAGATTAGCACGATCGTTGTCGGCAAAAGGGCACAGATCGAGGATTGCGTGGCCTGCCTGCTGGCCGGCGGCCACCTGTTGATCGAAGACGTTCCAGGCGTCGGCAAGACGACGCTGGCGCACGCGCTGGCGGTGTCGCTGGGCCTGCGATTCTCGCGCACCCAGTTCACCGCCGACCTGATGCCCTCGGACCTGATCGGCGTCAGTGTCTACGAGCGCAGCAAGGAGGCGTTCGTGTTCCACCCGGGCCCGGTGTTCGCGCAGGTGCTGCTTGCCGACGAGATCAATCGCGCCGGGCCGAAGACACAGAGCGCACTGCTCGAGGCGATGGAAGAACATCAGGTCACGGTCGAAGGCGAGACGCGCGCGCTGCCCGAGCCCTTCTTCGTGATTGCCACGCAGAACCCGAGCGACCAGCTCGGCACCTATCCGCTGCCCGAAAGCCAGCTTGACCGCTTTCTGATGTGCATCACGCTCGGCTACCCGGACCAGCAAAGCGAACGCGCGCTGCTCGCCGGCCAGGACCGGCGCGCAGCGATCCACGGCCTGCGCCCGGTGCTGACGCCGGCGCAACTGGTGGCCGCACAGCAGGCGGTGCAGGCCGTTCACGCTTCGGACGCGCTGCTCGACTACCTGCAGGCGCTGATCGCGGCGACACGCTCGGGGCGCTGGTTCGTCGAAGGTCTCTCCCCGCGCGCCGGCATTGCGGTGTTGCGCGCGGCGCGCGCGCACGCGCTGCTGGCGCGGCGCGATTACGTGGCGCCCGACGACGTGCAAGGCGTGCTGGCGCAGACCATCGCGCACCGCCTGATTCCGGTGGCCGGTGCCGGGCGCGGCCGCTTCGCCCAGGTGCGCGCGCTGGTCGAGGCGGTGGCGCTGCCGTGAACAGCCCCACCGCCTGGATGCGGGCGCGCTTTCGCGCCTGGCTGGCCACGCGCCTGCCGCGCACCGACACCCTGCTGCTCACCCAAGGCAACGTCTACATCCTGCCAACTCGCGCCGGGCTGATGTTCGGCCTGACGCTGGTGGTGCTGCTGCTTGCATCCATCAACTACCAGCTCAACCTGGGCTATGTGCTGACGTTCCTGCTCGCCGGCAGCGGCGTGGTCTCGATGCACGCCACCCATGCGACGCTGCGTGGCCTGACCTTGCACCTGAAGCCGGTGCCGGCGGTGTTCGCGGGTGACGCCGCCGCGCTCGAGGTGGTGCTGACGAGTCCGGACCGGGCGCGCTTCGGCATCGGGCTGAAGGTCGACGACGCAGCCAATGCGACGCGCGCCTGGATCGACGTACCCGCCGGCGGTCAGGCCCACGCCCAGCTCAGTTTCGTGCCCGCGGTGCGCGGCCTGCTCGGCGTGCCGACGCTGGGTGCCGAGACGCGCTTTCCGCTCGGCCTGTTCCGCACCTGGACAGTCTGGCGACCCGCCGCTCAATTGCTCGTCTACCCGCGACCCGAGCAGCCCGCCGCCAAGCTGCCGGCGACGCGCGCGCTGGCCGGTGGGCCTGGACTGTCGCAAAGCCTCGGAGGTGGCGAGGTCGAAGGTGTGCGCGCCTACCGGCGTGGTGACCCGCTCAAGCTCATCGCCTGGCGCAAGGCCGCGAAGGCGCTCGAGGCCGGTGGTGAGCTGGTGAGCCGCGACACCAGCAGTTCGGCACACCAGGAGCTGTGGCTCGACTGGCAGACCTGCGGCGTGCGCGCGCCCGAAGAGCGGCTCTCACGGCTCGCCGCCTGGACCCTCGCCGCGCATCGCGCCAGCGCCGAGTTCGGCCTGCGTCTTCCGGGACTGGAGCTCGCACCGGCTGCCGGTGAGGCGCAGCGCCGCGCCTGCCTCGAGGCACTCGCGCTGTGGCGTTGATCGCCGCCACGGAGCCTGCAGCGGCACGCGCACGCTGGCGCCGCCTCGTGCCCTGGCCGGGCTGGCGCCAGTTGCCGCGCGATGCACGCGACACCTTGTTCCTGCTCTGCGTCATCGCGTGGACGGTGCTGCCGCATGCCTCGCACCTACCGCTCTGGTGTGTGCTGCTGACCGGCGCGGTGCTGCTCTGGCGCGCCCAGCTCGCGCTCAGCAATGGCGCGCTCCCGGGGCGCTGGGTGCTGGTCGCGGTCCTGGCACTCGCGTCCGGGCTCACGCTGTGGTCGTACACGACCATGCTCGGCAAGGAGCCGGGCATCACGATGGTGGTGGTGCTGATGGCGCTGAAGACACTTGAGCTGCGCGCGCGACGTGATGCGTTCGTGGTTTTCTTCCTCGGCTTCTTCCTGGTCCTGACCCAGTTCCTGTACTCGCAGTCGCTGGGGGTGGCGGCCGCGATGCTGGTCGCGGTGTGGGGGCTCCTGACGGCGCTGGTGCTCGCCCACATGCCGGTCGGCCAGCCGAGCCTGCGCCAGGCCGCGGCGCTGTCGGCGCGCACCGCGCTGCTCGGCGCGCCGATCATGGCGCTGCTGTTCATGCTGTTTCCGCGCATCGCGCCGTTGTGGGGCGTACCGCAGGACGGCATGGCAACCACCGGCCTGTCCAACGTGATGCGCATGGGCTCGCTCGCCGAACTCGCGCAGGACGACAGCGTGGCGCTGCGCATCCGCTTCGATGGCGCGGCGCCGCCTGGCGCCTCGCTGTATCTGCGCGGTCCGGTGTTGCCGCGCTTCGACGGCACCGAGTGGCGCACGGCCGTGACGGGGCTCAGTGCCAACTTCGCACCCGACTTTGCGTCCGGGATCAACCCCGCGCCGCTGCCGCGCAATCTGCGCGTGACTGGCGCGCCCGTGCGCTACGAGATGACGATCGAGCCGCTGCGCCTGACCACCTTGCCGCTGCTCGAAGCCACACCCGACGCGCCGCACATCGAAGGTTACCGGGTGCGCGGCCGTGCCGATCTGGAGTGGGTGACCGACCGGCCCGTCCTCGAGCGGGTGCGTCTCGATGCAGTGGCTTATCCGTTGTTTCGATACGGGCCGCTCGAGCCCGAGCCGGGGCTGCAGGCACTGCTCGCGCTGCCCGAGGGCTACAACCCGCGCACCCTGGCCTGGGCCGCGGCGCTCAAGCGCGAGCCGCGCTATGCGCAGGCCGATGCGCGCACCCTGGCGCAGGCGCTGCTGCAGCACATCCGCAGCGGCGGCTACAGCTACACGCTGGCGCCTGGCGCTTATGGGCACGATGCCATCGACGAGTTCTGGCTCGACCGCCGCGAGGGATTCTGCGAGCATTTCGCGGCCGCGTTCGTGGTCGCGATGCGTGCGCTCGGCGTGCCGGCCCGCGTCGTCACCGGCTACCAGGGCGCGGACCCGATCCCGCTGGACGGCTACTACCTGGTGCGCCAGAGTTCGGCGCACGCCTGGGCCGAGTACTGGCAGCAGGGCATCGGCTGGCTGCGCGCCGACCCGACCGCAGCCGTCGCGCCCGAGCGCATCAACGGCGCGCGCCGGCTGCGCCCCGCCCCGGGCCTGGTGGCGGGGGCGATCGGCAACGTCAACCCGGCGCTGCTCGCCGAGTTGCGCGACGCGTGGGAGCTGGTCAACAACCGCTGGAACCAGTGGGTGCTGAGCTACTCGCGCAGTCAACAGCTCGACGTGCTCAAGAGCCTGGGTTTTCGCGCGCCGAGCTGGGAAGACTTGGCGTTGCTGCTGATCGGTGCGCTGAGCACGCTCGCACTCGCCGGCGCCGCCTGGGCGGCCTGGGATCGGCGCCGTATCGACCCCTGGGCGCGCCAGCGCAAGCGGCTGCAGCGCGCGCTCGGGTTGCTCGATGTTCCGACGGCCGCGCACGACAGCTTGCGCACCCTGGCGGCGCGGGTGCGCAAGCGCTTCGGCGCGCGCGGCGAAGCGCTTGCGGCCTTGCTCGAGCGGCTTGAGCGGCAGCGCTTCGGCCGCGGTGCCCCCGCGCGCCCGGATGCGCGTTTGACGAAGGCCTTCGTCGCGCAGGCGCGCCAGTTGCGCCATCCGGCTCGCGGATAATCGAGGGCTCGCCTCTCGTTGGCGCCACGCCGCGCCCGCCCCATGTTCCGATTCCCCTGCCTCGTGCGCGCGCTCGCTCCTGCCCTGGTGTCGTTGGCCGTTGGTTGCAGTGCCCCCAGCGCCGTGGCGAAGAAGAAGCCGCACAGCAGCGTCGCCGCCCAGAAGGGCACCGGATCCGAGTCCACCGTGTACGGCCGGCGCGACGACGTGATGCGCTTCGGTGCCGAGCTGGCCGAGCGCCGCAGCCTGGACCTTCCCTGGGTGCTGGCCGCACTCGAGCAGGCCCGATTCACGCCACGCGTGGCGCGCCTGATGATGCCGGCGCCGGCCGGCACCGCCAAGAACTGGGCGGCGTACCGGGCGCGCTTCGTCGAGCCGGTGCGCGTGCGCGCCGGCGCCGCCTTCTGGAGCGAGAACCGCCAATGGCTTGAGCTCGCCGAAGAACGTTATGGCGTGCCGCCCGAGGTCGTGATCGGCATCATCGGCGTCGAGACCCTCTATGGGCGCAACATGGGGAGCTTTCGCGTGCTGGACGCGCTTGCCACCCTGGCCTTCGACTTCCCCGCCGGGCGCAAGGACCGCAGCCCGTTCTTTCGCGACGAGCTCGAGAACTTCCTGGTGCTGTGCCGCAACGAAGGACTCGAGCCGCTGCAGCCGCGGGGCAGCTACGCCGGTGCGATGGGCATGCCGCAGTTCATGCCGTCGAGCATCAACAAGTACGCGATCGATCTCGACGGTGACGGCCACATCGACCTGCACGACCATCCGGCCGACGTGATCGGCAGCGTC
>JBDSBD010000286.1:0-7742 GCA_039921765.1 Burkholderiaceae bacterium | reverse complement strand
GCGATCGCCGAAGACGCGCCGCTCGGTGGCACCTGCGTCAACCTGGGTTGCATCCCGAAGAAGCTCTACAGCTACGCCGCGCACTACGGCGAAGCCTTCGAGGAGTCGCGCGGTTTCGGCTGGGCATTCGAGCCGCCGCGCTTCGACTGGCAGGTGCTGAAGGCGAATCGGGCGCGCGAGATCACGCGGCTGAACGGCGTCTACGAAAGGCTGCTGCTCGAGGCCGGCGTCACGCTGCTGCGTGGCCGCGCCCGGCTGGCCGGCGCGAACGCGGTCGAGGTCGAAGGTGCGCATGCGCGCGAGGTCGGTGGCAGTGGCGATGGTGGCGTTCGCACGCTGCATCGCGCCACGAACATCCTGGTGGCGACCGGCGGGCATCCGGTGTTGCCGGAGCTGCCGGGGCGCGAGCTGACCATCACCTCGAACGAGATCTTCGACCTGGCGGAGTTTCCGCGCCGGCTGGTGGTGGTGGGTGGCGGCTACATCGCCTGCGAGTTCGCGTCGATCTTCGCGGGCCTGGGCGCGCAGGTCACGCAGCTGTATCGCGGCGAACAGGTGCTGCGCGGCTTCGATGCCGATGTGCGCGATTTCGTCGCGGCCGAGATGCGCAAGAAGGGCGTCGATCTGCGCACCCGCACGCATGCGCTGCGCATCGAGCGCAGCGCCGGCGCGCTGCGTGTGACCCTGCAGGATGGCGCCGCGCTCGACGCCGACACGGTGCTCTATGCCACGGGCCGCAATCCGAACACGGCTGGGCTGCGCCTGGCCGAGGCAGGCGTGGCGCTGGCTGCAAATGGCGCCGTCGTGGTCGATGCGCACTTCGGCACCAGCGTGGCCGGGATCTACGCGCTCGGTGACGTGATCGACCGGGTTCAGCTCACGCCGGTGGCGCTGGCCGAGGCCATGGTGCTGGTGGACCAGCTGTTCGGCGACTCCGGACGGTCGATGGACTACGAAGGCATTCCGACTGCGGTGTTCGCGCACCCGAACATCGGAACGGTCGGTCTGGCCGAGCATGAGGCGCGCGCGCGATTCGGCGCGTTGCGCATCTATCGCAGCGAGTTCAAGGCGCTGCGCCATACGCTCTCGGGCAGCAGCGAGCGCACCATGATGAAGCTCGTCGTGGACGCCGCGAGTGACCGCGTTGTGGGCGTGCACATGGTCGGCGCCGATGCCGGCGAGATCGTGCAGGGGCTCGCGGTGGCGATGAAAGCGGGTGCCACCAAGGCCCAGTTCGATGCGACGATCGGCATCCACCCGACCAGCGCCGAAGAGTTCGTCACGATGCGCGAGCCGCTGCGGGCCTGAGCGCCTGGGAGGTCTGATGCGGGCGGCTCGCTCGGCCGTTGCAAGGATGAAGCCCGGTCACGGGACTCTCAGGCGCCCGGACGGGCCGACGGCCGAGTGCCGCGCCCGCCCGCGCTTCAACGCGGCGCGTCGTCTCCGGCGGCGGGCCCGAAGCGTTTGCGCAGCTCCCCGAGAAACTCCTTGAAGCGGATCGGCTTGGTCCAGTAGTCGTCGAAGCCGTTGGCCAGTGCGTACCGGATGTCTTCGGGCATCGCGTTGGCCGACAGCGCCACGCACGGCGTGGTCGCGGTCTCGCCCTGGGCGCGCAGGCGCTTGAGGACCTCATGGCCGTCGAAGTCGGGCAGTTGCATGTCGATCAGGATAAGCTCGGGGCGCAGGCTGCGCGCGCGCGCCACGCCCGCCGCACCGGTCGTCTCGGAGACGATGCGCAAGCCGCCCGAGAAGCTGTGCACCAGTTCCTCGACGAGCAGGATGTTGACCGGGTTGTCCTCGATGTAGAGCAGGCAGCCGCCGCGCCCGTCGGGCACCGAATCCAGTGGTGTGGGCGTGGTGGTGCCGTAACTCTCGACGGTGCCGGCGGGTGCGCTTGACGACGGGAGCGTGACCTCGAACACGGTGCCCTGGCCGGCCTGGCTGGTCACGCTGATGTTTCCGCCCATGCGTTCGACCAGCGCCTTCACGATCGTCAGGCCGATGCCGGTGCCTTCGATGCCTTCGCTCTCCACGCCGAGCCGGTTGAAGGGCTCGAACAGATGCGACAACTGCTCGGGCGTCAAGCCGCGGCCGGTGTCGCGTACGCGCAGCACCGTCTGGTCCGCGAGCGCCACCGCGTCCAGCGTCACGCAGCCTTGCGGTCGGTTGTACTTGATGGCGTTGCCGAGCAGGTTGATGAGGATCTGCCGCAGCCGGGATGGGTCGGCACGAACCACGCCGTGCAGGCCCTCGGCATGGATCTCGACCTGGTGCTGGGCGGCCGGTCCTTCGACGAGCGGCAGAGCCTGCGCCAGTGCCGCGCCGAGGTCGACCGGCTGCAGATCGAGCTTGAGCGTGCCGGCCTCCAGGCTGGAGAGGTCGAGCACGTCGCCGATCAAGGTGAGCAGGTGTTCGCCGGCGGTGCGGATGTGGCCGAGCTTGTTGAGCTGGCTCGCCGCCCCGCCTCGCGTTGCCTCGAGCTGCAGGAGCTGGGTGAAGCCGAGCACCGCGTTCAGTGGCGTGCGCAGCTCGTGGCTCACGCGGGCGAGAAACAGCGACTTGGCGCGGCTTTCGCGCTCGGCGAGCAGCGCGTGCTGGCGTGCGAGGGCGGTACTCTTGGCTTCGGTGATGTCCCAGTTGACGCCGCGGCGGCGCACCATGACGCCGTGTGCGTCGAGCACCGCGATCGAGCGCGAGGCGAGCCAGCGTTCGCTGCCATCGGGCAGCCGGATACGGAACTCGTAGAAAAGCGGCTGCGTGCTGCGCGTGATCTCGGGGCTGCCACCGTGGATGTGCGTGTGATCATCGGGGTGGATGAGGGCGAGCGATTCTTCGGGGCTGAGCGGTGCGCTCCGGGGCGCCAGGCCGCGCAGATGAAACATCTGCTCGTCCCACATCAGTGGCTGTCCGTCGGGGTTGGCCTCCCAGACACCGATACCCGCGCTGCGCGCGATCAGCGCCGCGCGTTCGCTTGCGTCGTGCAGTGCGGCCAGCGCGTCGTGGCGTTCGGTCACGTCCATCGCGATGCCGAACATGCGGGGCTTGTCGCCGCCGCGGTCCACGTCGGCGCGCGCAGCGATCCAGTGCACGCTGGCGTCGCGGTACAGGACGCGAAATTCCAGGTCGAGCACCGCGCTGTGGCCGAGCAGGTAGTCACGCGTTGCCTGTCCGACCTGCGCGAGATCGTCAGGGTGCACGCAGCGTTGCCGCCACTCGGAAAACGACAGCGGCGCCGCTTCGCCCACCATGTCGAAGAGCTCGAACATCTGGGCGTTCCAGTCGGCCACTTCGGCCTGGTGCTCCCCCAGCGTCGCTGACCACATTCCGAGGCGCGCGCCGCGCGCCGCGTTCTCGAAGCGGCGTGCCAGTTCTTCGGTGCGGCGTGTGCGTTCGACCCGTTCGGTCAGGTCGATCGACACGCCGACAAAGCCCAGGATCTCTCCGGCCGGGTTGCGCTCGACCACCCGCCGCACCAGCATGTGGCGCCAGCTGCCGTCGGCATGCCGATAGCGCGCCTCGACGTCGTTGGGCTCGCCGCTCTCGAGAGCCTGTTGCGCCGAGGCGGCCAGCAGCGGCAGATCGTCCGGATGAATGAGGGCTCGGACCTCCTCGACAGGCATGCCGTCGGCGCGCGGCGCGAGGCCGAGCGCCGCATAGCCGCGTTGGTCGTAGTAGAGCCGGCCGGCCTTCAGATCATGGCGCCAGACCGGAATGTTGCCGATGTCGAGTGCGAGCTTGAGCTGGGCATTGGTGCTGTCCAGCGAGCGCGCGAGTTCGTAGACGTCGGTGTCGTCCATCATCACGCCGACGGTGCGCACCGGCTTGCCGTCGGCGGAGTTCATGACCTCCCACTGCGAATGAATCCAGCGCAGGCTGCCGTCGGGATGGAACACGCGGTAGCGCTGCGAGTAGCGTCCGGCGCGCCGCGTCGACTCGGGATAGATGGAGTCGAGGTGATCGTCGGGGTGGACGCGGCGCACCGCGTCCTTGAAGTCGGGCGCGCCCTCGTGGGGCTCCATGCCCCAGAACGCGAAGACGTGATGGTCCCAGCGCCCGATGCCGGATGGGATCTCGCGCTCCCACACGCCCAGGCGCCCGAACTCCTGCGCGACCTCGAGCCGCTCCGTCTGGTGCTGCGCGTGGGCCGCGAGGCGGTGCAGTGCGCTGATGTCCTGCAAGGTCCAGAGCACCTGTCCGGCAAGCAGTGCCGTGTTGGCACGCACCCACAGCGCGGCGCCGTCGGGCGCGCGCAGGCAGATCTCGGCATCTGCCAGCGGCGTGCCGCGCAGTGCCGCGTGCAGCGCCGCCAGCGACGCCGCGCGCGCGTCGCCCAGTCCCACGAGCGCGTGCAGATCGGGTGCGGCGGTGCTGCCCTCGCTGGCCACGGCCTGCATGAACCGGCGATTTGCCCAGACCACGCGGCCCGCGCGATCGGTCAGCGCGATCAGGTCGTGGCTTTGTTCGAGCCACGCCGTCTGCAAGGCCGCACCGGGCGGCGAAGTGGGCAAGATCTGATCGAGAGGCTCACTCATGGCGGGGCCGGGCGCGGCGCCGACATGGCGTCGCGGCGTGCAGGGCCGGTGTCGCCGAGTCTAGACCGAGCCCGCGGCGCTGAACGCCGGATCAGCCGGGGATTTGCCACACTCTCGCAGCCGCCGGTGGGTTGCCAGGGTGGCCAACCACGCGGACGCCGAGACCGACACAGCGGCGCAGCGACCCGACGTGCGGATGCGCGAGGTGCGGGTCCGGGCCGATATCGGCCTGGGCATTGCGCGTGCTCGGCAGGTGCGAAGCGTGTCGCGGCTCGGGCCGCCCCATGGCGTCTGCGCCATTGCAGCGGCGCGTCGATTCGGCGCGTCAGGCGACCTGCAGCACGAGCTTGCCGAAGTTCGTGCCATTGAAGAGCTTGAGCAGCGACTCGGGAAAAGTCTGCAATCCCGTGACCACGTCCTCCCGGCTCTTCATGCGGCCATCGTTCAGGTAGCCCGCCAGCTCGGCCACCGCCACCGGGAAGCGTTCGGTGTAGTCGAACACGACGATGCCTTCCATGCGTGCGCGATTGACCAGCAGCGACAGATAGTTCTTCGGCCCTTGCACCGGCGTGGTGTTGTTGTACTGGCTGATCGCACCGCAGATGATGATGCGCGCATGGCGATTGATGCGCGTCAGCACGCTGTCGAGAATCTCGCCGCCGACGTTGTCGAAGTAGATGTCGACGCCTCCTGGGCAGTGCTGCTTGAGTCCGTCCTTGACCGCGCCGGCCTTGTAATCGATGCAGGCGTCGAAGCCGAGCTCGCCCACCACCCACTCGCACTTGGCCGGCCCGCCGGCGATGCCGACAACGCGGCAGCCGCGGATCTTCGCAAGCTGGCCGACGGCCTGGCCGACCGCGCCGGACGCGCCCGAGACCACCAGGGTCTCGCCGCTGCGCGGCTGACCCACGTCGGTGAGGCCGAAGTAGCCGGTCATGCCGGGCATGCCCAGCACGTTGAGCCACTGGGCCGGGCTGCCCAGGCTCAGGTCCACCTTCGCCAGGCCGCTGCGGCGAACGTTCGGGCCCGCGATCAGGCAATATTCCTGTACGCCGAGTGTGCAGCTGACCGTGTCGCCGACCGCGAACGCCGGGTTCTTCGACGCGATCACGCGGCCGATGCCGCCGGCGCGCATCACCTCGCCGATTGCCACCGGCGCGATGTAGCTCTTGCCCTCGTTCATCCAGCCGCGCATGGCCGGGTCGAGCGAGAGCGACAGTGTCTGGACCAGCACGCCGTCGGCGTCAGGCTCGGCCACCGCCTCCGACGTGAAGCTCCAGTCGCTGCGCTTGGGCAGACCGACCGGGCGCGCGGCGAGTCGGACCTGGTGGTTGGTCAGCGTATCGATTGGGGTGGTCATCGCGTGACTCCGGTTGACGGGTGAGAGGCGATCTTAGGGTGGCCGCGGCTGGCGTCGCGTCTCGCAGGCGACGTGCACGTCTGTCGAGCGGTCTTCGATCGTGGCCGGGAGGTTCGCTCGGGCGAGGCTGACGGCGCGCGCGGCGTCACACGCGGTCAGCAGGTGCTGCAGTCGTTGCTGCGCCCGACACTGTGCGCAGGGCGCGACCGGGGTGTTCGTGATTTCGGCGGTGCCCCGCCCGCAAGCACCCGGGTTGCAGCGCGACGGGCTGCTCCAAGGGCAGGGGTATCTCCTTGACCGTGTTGCCGTTGGTCGTCTCGGCAAAAGGCCAAAAAAAAACCGCAACCCGAAGGCTGCGGTTCTCGGCAAGGGGCAGGCCCCTTGCGCGTCAGAGGACGCGAATGTTCGAGGCTTGCAGGCCCTTCTGGCCTTGCTTGACTTCAAATTCGACGCGCTGGTTTTCGGTCAGCGTCTTGAAGCCGTCGCCCTGGATGTCACGGAAGTGGGCGAACAGGTCGGCACCGCCCGCGTCTTGAGCGATGAAGCCGTAGCCCTTGCTCTCGTTGAACCACTTCACGGTTCCGGTCTGGGTTGTCATGGAAGAAAATCCTATCTGTCAAACAGTTGAATATGCACCGCACATGCGGCGCATGCAGCGACACTCAAGAAACGATCAAGGGGATTTCTAACGGTGCGCGCGATTCAAGATGAACGCGGCAAAGGGAAGAATCTCGAACAACCACTGTCTTGCGTATAACTGTGTGCGCACTTTACCTCAGTTGTATCCCTTTTGCTGAGGTGGTTCACCGACTGGGCCCCGATGCGTTCAAAACACAACAGTGCGCTCGCCCGAGACCGCAGGCTCGACCCTCGATGGCCGGCGCGCACCCACGCTGTTGGAGCCTGTCAGGCGCTGCGCTAAACCCCGGTCACGGACCGATCGGCACGGATCGTTCAGAATCGGACGCTGCCTGATCAGCCAGGCGCAAGGAGCCTGCGATGCCCACATCTGCCACTTCACCGACCCCGCCCACGGACTGGAAGCGCGACGGCGTGTGCGTCGTACCGGGCGACCGGCTCGACGCCAACACGGCGCAGACGCCCGGAATGGACCGCCGCGCCGCGATCAACTTCGCGCGCGTGGGCGCGCAAAAGCTCTGGGCCGGTACCGTGCACATCCATCCGGACGCTAAGACCGGCGCCCACCATCATGGCCCGCTCGAGAGCGTGATCTACATCGTGAAGGGGCGGGCGCGCATGCGCTGGGGCGAGCGGCTCGAGTTCACCGCCGAGGGCGGTCCGGGCGACTTCATCTACGTGCCGCCCTACGTGCCGCACCAGGAGATCAACGCCAGCGCCACCGAAGTGCTCGAATGCGTGCTGGTGCGCAGCGATGGCGAAGCGGTGGCGGTCAACCTCGACATCGAACCGGTCGAAAAGCCCGACACAGTGCGCTGGATCGACCCGACCCACCCGCAGGGGTGAGCCCGAACCGGCACGGGTGCCCGCGTCGTCTGGCGCCTCTGGCGGACCACCGGACGCCTGCGGTCGCTCGGCCTGGGTGTGATCGAGCCGGTGCCGCAGCGAACAGGACAACATGAAGCCACTGACACTCTCCGTTCTCGACCAATCGATCTCGGTCGCCGGCAGCACCGAGGATGCCGCGATTCGCGACACGCTCGATCTGGCGCAGCATTGCGAGCGATTGGGCTACGCGCGCTTCTGGGTCAGCGAGCACCACGGCCTGCCCACCATCGTGGGCAGCGCACCCGAGATGCTGATGGCCGCGATCGCGGCGCGCACCACGCGCATCCGCGTCGGCAGCGCCGGCGTGATGCTGCCGCATTACA
>JBDSBD010000285.1:0-3294 GCA_039921765.1 Burkholderiaceae bacterium | reverse complement strand
GAATCGGCCGAGTTTCTTGCCGCTTACGGCTGCTTCTACAAGGACCCACACCATGCCCCTCGTTTCGATGCGCCAACTGCTCGACCACGCCGCCGAGCACGGCTATGGGATCCCTGCGTTCAACGTCAACAACCTCGAGCAGGTGCAAGCGGTGATGTCGGCCGCCGACGAGGTCGGCGCACCGGTCATCCTGCAAGCCAGCGCCGGCGCGCGCAAGTACGCCGGCGAGCCTTTCATCAAGCATCTGATCCTGGCCGCCGTCGAGGCATGGCCGCACATTCCGCTGGTCATGCACCAGGATCACGGCCAGAGCCCCGAAGTGTGCAAGGGGGCGATCGCGTTGGGCTTCAGCTCGGTGATGATGGACGGCTCGCTGCAGGCCGACGGCAAGACCATCGCCAGCTACGACTACAACGTCGATGTGACGCGCCAGGTCGTCGACATGGCGCACAAGCTCGGCGTCACGGTGGAGGGTGAGCTCGGCTGCCTCGGTTCGCTCGAGACCATGAAGGGCGACAAGGAAGACGGCCACGGCACCGAGGCGACCATGACGATGGAGCAGTTGCTGACCGACCCGGAGCAGGCCGCCGACTTCGTCAAGCGCACCCAGCTCGATGCGCTGGCGATTGCGATCGGCACCAGCCACGGCGCCTACAAGTTCACGCGCAAGCCGACCGGCGACATCCTGGCGATCGGGCGCGTCAAGGAAATCCATCGCCGCATCCCGAACACGCATCTGGTGATGCACGGTTCCTCCAGCGTGCCGCAGGATCTGCTCGCCGAGATCCGCGAGTTCGGCGGCAACATGAAGGAAACCTATGGCGTGCCGGTCGAGGAGATCCAGGAAGCGATCAAGTACGGCGTGCGCAAGATCAACATCGATACCGACGTGCGCCTGGCGATGACTGCTGCGATCCGCAAGTACCTGGTGCAGAACCCGGAGAAGTTCGACCCGCGCGACTACCTCAAGCCCGCGCGCGAGGCCGCCAAGGCGATCTGCAAGCAGCGCTACCTGCAGTTCGGCTGCGAAGGCCAGGCGGCGAAGATCAAGCCGCAGGGGCTCGCGCAGATGGCGCAGCGCTACGCGAGCGGCGAGTTGGCGCAGACGGTGGTCTGAGCCGACGCAGCGGATCGCCTGCGAAGCTGTAAAGTGACGGCGGCTCGACGCGGGCCGGCCCGGCGCAGTTGCCACCGGTGCTTCGATCCGGGCTGATCCGCGCTGGAAGACAAGCCTCTTTTCGAACCCGGCTCCGGCCGGGTTTCCTGTTTCCGCGGCGAGGTCCGTTGCTTACAATCGGATACTCATCGCGCCACCCGGGGTCGGCCAGGCGCCACCCTGACGAAAGCATCCGATGCCGGCTGTGCTGTTGAATTCCTCGATCTCGTCGCTGCCGCTGCTCGCGCGCGGCAAGGTGCGCGACAACTACGCGGTCGGGGCAGACCGGCTGCTGATGGTCGCGACCGACCGGCTCAGCGCCTTCGATGTCGTGATGGGCGAACCGATTCCCGGCAAGGGCGAGTTGCTGACGCAGATGGCGCTGTTCTGGTTCGCGAAGCTGGGCCACATCGTGCCCAACCACCTGACCGGCGACGATCCGCAGAGTGTGGTCAGTGCCGCCGAGCGCGAGCAGGTGCGTGGCCGCGCGATGCTCGTGAAGCGGCTGCGCCCGCTGCCGGTCGAGGCCGTGGTGCGCGGCTACCTTGCCGGCAGCGGCTGGAAGGAGTACCGGCAGAGGCAGTCGGTGTGCGGGGTCGCGCTGCCGGCGGGGCTGAAGAACGCAAGCCGGCTTGCCGAGCCGATCTTCACACCGGCCACCAAGGCCGAGATGGGCGAGCACGACGAGAACATCGACTTCGAGCGCATGGCCGGGATCGTCGGCCCGGCACTGGCCGCGCAGGTGCGCGAGGTGTCGATCCGGCTCTACACCACCGCGGCCGCGCTGGCGCTGGCCAAGGGCCTGATCATCGCGGACACCAAGTTCGAGTTCGGGCTCGATGCCGATGACACATTGATCCTGATGGACGAGGTGCTGACGCCCGACTCGTCGCGCTACTGGCCGCTCGAGGCCTACGACGCCGCGCTGCTTGCTGGCGTCAACCCGCCCAGCTTCGACAAGCAGTTCGTGCGCGACTGGCTCGAGCAGGCCCGCGTCGACGGCCGCCCGTGGGGCAAGACGCCGCCAGCGCCGCCATTGCCGGCTGACGTGATCGACAACACCGCGGCGAAGTACCGCGAAGCGCTGCAGCGCCTGACCTCATGAAGGCGGCCGGGTCGCGCCTGTTGGCACGGCTCGAAGCGGCCCGGGCTGCGGCGCGCGATCCGATCGAGCAGGCTTGCCTGCGTGCCGAGCACGCGGGTTACCGGGCGCGCCAGGGGCGTGGCGATGAAGCACGTGCCGAGTTGCGCGCGCTGCACACCCAGTTCGATCGTCAGCCGCACCCGGCGGTCAGCGTCTGGTTGTGCCTGGTCGAGGGCTGGGTGGCGCACGACGGGAGCGCGGACGCCCGGGTGCACGACCGGTTCAAGCGCGCCCATGCCTTGAGCATGGCCGCCGGGCTCACCCGACTGCAGGCACTGAGCGCGGCCTGGCTCGCCCACCTCGACCATGCCCATCGGCAGATGGACGCGATGGCGCGCCACACCATCGAGGCGCTGCACCTGGCGGAGCCGGCCGACCATGCAGCGCGGGCGCGGGCCTGTTTGGTGGCTGCGCAGGCCTATGAATTTGCCGAGCGATCGGATCTGGCGCAACCCTGGTCGGGCCGCGCGCGCGAGCAGGCGCAACTCGACGGTGACGATCAGACCCTGGGCACGCTGATCCATGGCATGGCCTGGCACAGCGTCCACCATGCCCTGCAGACGGTGGTCTTCGGCGGTGATGCGCGTGAGCCGGCGCGGCAGGCGCTGGCACGCGTCGAAGCCGCCGAGAATTTCGACGCCTTGGCCGGTGGTGGCACTTTGCGCGCGCGTTTGCCGCTGCTGCGCGCGCTGATCGCCTCGGCGCAGGGCGACTTCGCAGCAGCGCTGGCGCAGTACGCGCGCTGCGAACCCGATCGCGCCGACGCGCAGCGTGGCCCGCTGGCCGCGAATGTCCTGGCCGACCGGGCCTGGTGCCGCTGGCAGGCGGGCGACACCAGCGCAGCGGCCCTCGATGCCGACGCGGCACTCGCGCACATTGATGACGCCGCACTGCCTGACGACGCGCGCGCGCTCGGGCACGCCAGGCTCGCACAAGTGCTGGGATCGATGGGGCAGGTCGAAGCCGGCGAAAAGCAGCGTCGGCTCGCCGATGC
>JBDSBD010000284.1:0-5747 GCA_039921765.1 Burkholderiaceae bacterium | reverse complement strand
TGAAGTGCAGCTGCAGGCCGCGCGCGCCGCGGTCGAGCTTCAAGGCGCCGGGGTCGACCTTGCCGCGGGCATGGCACTTGATGACCGCCAGGCGCAGCGCCAGCACCTGCAAGGCGAAGGCGCGCTGCGCTAGTTCGGTCTCGATCTTGCGCAGCCCGCCGCGCTGGCCCAGCACCAATGCGGCGACGCGTTGCAACTGGCTTTGCGAGAAGCCGGCCGCGTCGGCGTGCGCGAGCACATAGGCGCTGTGGCGATGATGGTCGTGGTGCGAGATCATCCTGCCGATCTCATGCAGCGCGCAGGCCCAGAGCAGTTCGCGCCGGGCTTCGGCGCCAGCCTGCGGTTGCACCGCGGCGTAGAGATGCTGTGCGATGCGCGTCACGCGCTCGGCCTGTTGGGTGTCTGCCATGAAGCGGCGCTGCAGCTCGCGCACCGAGGCGTCACGCAGGTCGTGCCCATCCTGGCGCAGTGCGGTCGCCCGCAGGCGCTCGTCGAGATCGAAGATCACGCCCTGGCGCAGTGCGCCGCGCGCCGGCATCAGCTCATCGATGCCGAAGCTCACTGCCAGCGTGTACAGGATCGCCAGCCCGCCGGCGATGACGGCGCGGCGGTCTTCCTTGAGGCCCGGCAGTGCGAGCTTGTCGACCTGCCCGGCCTTCAGGCACTCCTCCATCAACCAGCGCAAGCCCTGCGGTGTGATGCGGCCATCGGTCACGCCGCTGGCGGCGAGCAACTGCGAGACCGCGCTGGCGGTGCCCGAGGAGCCGAGCGCCTCGCGCCACTGCGACGCGGCGAAAGGCTCCAGCGCTTCTTCCAGTTCGGCGCCCGCCGCGACCTGGGCCTGGCGAAACGCCGCTTCGGTGAAACGCCCGTTGCCGAAGTATTTGAGCGACAGGCTCACGCTGCCGACCTGGAACGATTCGGCGCGCAGCGGTTTGCGCCCGATCCCCAGGATCATCTCGGTGGAGCGCCCGCCGATGTCGATCACGAGCCGCGGCAGCGTGGACGGCTGCAGCCGGGCCACGCCGGCGTAGATCAGCCGCGCCTCTTCGCGTCCCGAGATCACCTCGACCGGATGACCCAGCACGAGGTGCGCGCGGGCGAGGAAGGCATCGCGGTTGCGCGACTCGCGCAGGGTTTGCGTGGCGACCGCGCGCACCTGCTGCAGCGTGAAGCCTTGGAGTCGCTGCGCGAAGCGTGCCAGGCAGGCCAGGCCGCGCGCTGCGGCCTCGCTGGTGAGCGACCCCTCGGCGTCGAGCCCGGCGCCCAGGCGCACCGTCTCTTTCAGGTACTCGATGCGGCGATAGCGGGCGTCGATGAGCTGGCCGATCTCGAGCCGGAAACTGTTGGAGCCGATGTCGATCGCGGCGAGCTGGCCGGGCCAGCGTGGGGTCGGTTCGTGGGCTGGCGGCGCGGCGGCGGAATCCATCGCCGCATTGTCCCTGCAAGGCCGATGGTTCCTGAGCACGGGCACGGCGGGCGCAACGCCGCGGAGTTCCTAGAATGCCGCGTCACTTGTCTCACCAGGAGAGCGTTGCATGCAAGACACTCAGATCGACCGTCCGGGCATCCTGCCCGAGTTGTCGCGCCGCGACTTTGTGCGCACCGCCGTCGGCAGTGGCTTTGCCGCCGCGGTGCTGCCGGTCACGGCCCAGGCGATCCGGACCGAGAGCACCGGCCTCACGGTCGGCTAAGTCACGATCACGTCGGGCGACTTCAAGATGCCGGCTTACCACGCGATGCCGGCGAACCACAGCGGCAAGCTGCCGGTCGTGCTGGTGGTGTCTGAGATCTTCGGCGTGCACGAGTACATCGCCGACGTGACGCGGCGCTTCGCCCGGCTCGGCTACCTGGCGATCGCACCCGAGCTGTTCGTGCGCCAGGGTGACGCGCAGAGCTACGGCGAGGTGAGCAAGCTGCTCAGCGAGGTGATCTCCAAGGTGCCCGATGCGCAGGCGATGGCCGACCTCGATGCCTGCGTTGCCTGGGCCGGTGCCAACGGCGGCGACACGAGCCGCGTCGGCATCACCGGCTTTTGCTGGGGGGGCCGCATCACCTGGCTGTTTGCCGAGCACAGCCCGGCGGTGAAGGCGGCGGTGGCCTGGTACGGTCACATGACCGGCAAGCCGACCTCGCTCAAGCCCACCAATCCGATCGACGGTGTCGCGCAACTGCACGCACCGGTGCTCGGCCTGTACGGCGCCGAGGACTCGGGCATTTCGGTGGAGAGCATCGAGCAGATGAAGACCGCGCTGAGCGGCGGCAGCGCCGCGGCCAGGCGATCGCAGTTCGTCGTCTACCCGGGTGCGCCGCATGCCTTTCATGCCGACTACCGACCGAGCTACCGCAAGGAGGCGGCCGAGGACGGCTGGAAACGCTGCGTGGCCTGGTTCAAGACCCACGGCGTGGTCTGAGTGGGCGCACCTGAGACGCTGGCGCGGCAACGGCGCGGCGCGCGTGGTCGCGACCGGCGCGCTGTCGCGACCGGCGGGGAGCCGGACGTCAGCGCACCACCAGCACCGGGACCTTGCTGTGCGTGAGCACCTTTTGCGTCTCGCTGCCCAACAACAGCGCCGAGACGCCGCCGCGGCCGTGCGAGGCCATCACGATGAGGTCGCACTCCATGCTCTTGACGTGGTCGATGATCGCTTCCCAGGGATGCAGCGCCTCGACCGTGTGCGCCTCGCACTGCACGCCCGCCGCCTCGCACTGCTCCATGACTGCCTTCACCCGCTTGGCGGCGATGCGCTCCTGGGCGTCGAAGAACTCCTGCGGCGGGGTCGGTTGCATCTCGGAGATCGCGCTGTAGGGGAACGGCTCCTTCACGCTGATCGCGTAGACCTGCGCGCCCACCGCCTTGGCCAGTGAGACGCAGGTCTGCACTGCCTTGGCGGTGATGTCGGAACCGTCGGTCGGAACAAGGATGCGCTTGAACATGGTGACCTCCTTCGCCGTGACACGGCGATATACCCCGTTGTAGCGCATTTGCGGGCTCCGGCCCATCGGACAGTTCTTACAGCTTGACCTCGGTCAAGCCGCCGAGACCGCGGCGGTTCGTCGACCGCGCCGGCATTCAACCCTTCGCGATCGGCCGCGCCGGATCCGCCGACCATTCACTCCACGATCCGGGGTACAGCACCGAGCCGCTCAGCCCCGCATGCTCCATCGCGAGCAGGTTGTGGCACGCGGTCACGCCCGAGCCGCACTGGTGCACCACCTGGGCCGCAGGCTGGCGGCCCAGCAGGGGTTCGAATTCGGCGCGCAGTTGGGTGGCCGGCTTGAAGCGGCCGCGGCCATCGATGTTGTCCTTGAAGCAGCGGTTCAGCGCCCCCGGGATGTGGCCGGCGGCCGCATCCAGTGGTTCGACCTCGCCGCGGAAACGCTCGGCGGAGCGCGCATCGATCAGGCGCACCCGGCCGAGCTGCGCGCCCAGCGCGCCGGCGTCGATGCTGGTGCCCAGCGAGGGCGCGGCCGGGTAGGGCGTGGCGTGGGCGATCGGGGGTGGTTCGGTCGTCTCGAGGGCGCCGCCCACCTCGCGCCAGGCGGCCAGGCCGCCGTCGAGCACGGCCACGTCCGGGTGCCCCATCCAGCGCAGCATCCACCACAGCCGCGCCGCGTACATGCCGCCTTGCGCGTCGAATGCAACGACCTGGGTGGCCGGGCCGATGCCGCAGCGCCCGAGCGTCGCCGCGAAGGCGTCGCGCTCGGGCAGCGGATGGCGGCCGCGGAACACGCCGTGTGCGCCGGTTCGAGGTCCGGCCAGGTCGCGATCGAGGTGCAGATAGCGCGAGCTGGGCACATGGCCCGCGCGCCAGGCGCGCTCGCCCGCCTCGGTGTCAGCCAGGTCGAAGCTGACGTCGACGAGGCCGAGCGCGGCGCCGCGCTGAATCAGTTGCTGCAACTGCGCGGCCGAGATCAGCGTGGTGAACGGCGTGGCGGGGGTGGTGCTCATGGTGTGGCTTTCAGCTCTCCAGCGGAGCCTTGACTGTATCGGCCGGCGCGCTGCGCGTGCGCAGCAGCGTGGCGCCCAGGCCGGCGCAGACGATCAGCAGCATGCCGGCGATCGCCATCCAGGTGACGGGATCATCGAACAGCAGCACGCCGTAGGCAAACGCGAAGGCGATGCCGAGGTATTGCAGGCTTGCGTTGGTGAGGGTGTGGCCGGTGCTGTAGGCGCGCGTCATCATCAGCTGCGCGACGCCGCCGAGCAGGCCGACCGCGAGCAGCAACGCCGCGCCCCACCCGGTGAGGGCATGGAGCCCGCCAGTCCAGAACATCGTGAGGATGCCGGCACAGATACCACCGATCGAGAAGTAGAAAACGATGCGGTACTCCGGCTCGCCGGAACGCCCGAGTGCGGTGACCTGCAGGTAGGCGGTGGCGGCGATCATTCCCGAGAGCACGCCGACCAGGCCGTACCAGAGCTGCTGCTCGGCGATGGTGGGCCTCAGGATCAACGCCACGCCGGCAAATCCCGCGAGCACCGTCGCGATGAGCCGGCCGTCGACGCGCGCGCCGCCCAGCATGATCGCACCGCCGATCAGGAACAGCGCCATCCACACCGAGGACATGTAGTTCAGGGTCATCGCGGTGGCCAGCGGCAGCTTGCCGATCACGTAGAACCAAAGGATCAGCGCAATCACGCCAGAGGAGCTGCGCCAGAAATGCATCGCCGGCACGCGCGTGGCGAGGCTGCCACCGCTCCAGCGCGTCAGTCCCAGCATCATCAGCGCGCCGGTCAGGCCGCGGTAGAAGACGATCTCGCCGCTCGCGTAGTGGGCCGACGCGTACTTGACGCACACCCCCATGCTGGCGAACAGGAACGACGCGATCACCATCATCCAGGCCGGCGACAGGCGCCGGCGCGAACGGCCCGGCGCACCGGCAGGGCTCAGGCCGGAACGCGGCATCTGCGAATCTGTGCGGAGATGCAGTGAAGGCCTGGGGTGGCGTCGCCGGCCCTGCGCAATGTCGTCGGCACGCCGATCCGGCGCCTCAGAGCGCGGCGTCCATCTGGCGCCGATACCACTCGTGGAAGTGCTGCATGCCGTCTTCCATCGGGCTCTGGTAGGGGCCGAACTCGTCGTCACCGCGACGCCACAGCGCCTCGCGGCCGGCGTCCATGCGCAGCGCGATCTCATCGTCCTCGATGCAGGTTTCCATGTAGGCGGCCTGCTGGGCCTCGACGAACTCGCGCTCGAACGAGGCGATCTCCTCGGGGTAGAAGAACTCCACCATGTTGAGCGTCTTGCGTGGCCCGCGCGGGTACAGGGTCGAGACCACCAGCACGTGCGGATACCACTCGAGCATCACGGTCGGGTGGTAGGTGAGCCAGATCGCGCCGTGCCGGGGCGGCCGACTGTCGTGCGCGTCGCGGCGGAAGTTCAGCAGCGCCTCGTGCCAGCGGCTGTAGACCTCGGAGCCCGGCTTGCCGAGCGCCTCGCCGGCATGCTTGGCCACGCCGACGGTCTGCAGCGAGTACTCCGGGCCCATGTGCCAGCGCAGATCGTCGCAAGCGACGAAGTTGCCCAGGCCGGGGTGGAACGGGCCGACGTGATAGTCCTCGAGGTAGACCTCGATGAAGGTCTTCCAGTTGTAGTCGCACTCGTGCAGGTGCACGCGGTCGAACACATAGCCCGAGAAGTCGAACTCCGGCGGCAGTGCGAGGCCCGCCAGGTCGGCCGGGACATTGCGGCCGCGCTGCCGGTCGCCCGCCACCTGCGGCGCATCGAACAACAAGCCGTTCC
>JBDSBD010000283.1:0-7339 GCA_039921765.1 Burkholderiaceae bacterium | reverse complement strand
CATTTCGGCGGGTATCAGGACCGACGCCGTCCCCTTCGCCGAACGGAACCCCCGCGGCCCCTGGGCGTGAAGGTCGGTGCGCGGGGACTGAAACAGTCGGTCGGATTCCATGCAGCCCGCCTGCATCGGTACCCGAACGACGAGGTCGATGAACTCGGTCTGCTCTGGCGTGGCCCCTTCCGCCCCCATTCAGGAGGTTGTCAACGGGTCAGACTCTTTCAGGTCGACGTTGTAGCGCACCCGTTGCGCGTCGTCCGGGTCCTGCTCGTCATGAAAGTGCAGGTGCTCGGCAAACTGGCGCATTCGCGTGTTGTCGCACGCATCGCTCGAATAGAGGGTTTCGAGCCCTCGGGCGCTTGCCGCCCCAATCAACCGCTCCATCAGGAACGTATCCAGTCCCTTGTTCTGCCACTCGCCGGCGACGGTGACCGCGAACTCGCAGTTCTTTCCGTCGGCCGGTGAGCTGAAGCGGCCAAGGCCGATTTCGAGCTCCGGGTCGCCCGTGCCAAGCACAGCCACGTAAGCCGCATCGGTTGCCGGATTGATGCTCGCCATCAGTTGCAGCAGCGCCTCGCTCGGCGAGAGCAGGGTTTCAAGGAAACGATAGCCCCGCGCGGCGGGCAAAAGCGCCTCGACGAAGCGGCGCTCAAACGCCACATCCCGCAGATGAATCGGCCGCATGAGTACGCGCGTTCCATCATCGAGCCGTACTTCCGCGTAGATTTGCTCGGCAGCATATCTGTGAGCGCTGGCCGACATCTCCGGCTGGGTCATGTGCGATGGGTTGTTGCTCATGATGTTTCGCTCCTGGGCATGGGGTCGGGAGTCGCCAACTCCACTGGCACTCACCGTGGCCTCCCGCCTCGCGTCGTCAAGGTTCGGGCTCGCCACTCGAAAACTTCATCGCCCGCCTGGGCGGCCTTGAACTCGCCGCGCGTAGGCACGGCATTGCCAGTTATCAGGACATGGCATTGGGCATTGCCCGAGTCCAACGCTCTCGCCAAGCCACTGCAAGACATTCGACTCAAGCTCCGGACCGCCGTTGGCTACAACGTCATCGGCGCCCCCATGGCGGCCGAGGGGCTCTGTCGGTTCTTCGGGCTCTCGCCGTCCGGCCGGATTGCAGCGGCGGCGATGGTCTTGTCGTCGGCGAGCGTCATCGCGAACTCGCTCCGGTGGCGCACCTGACATCTTGTCGACTGAAGATCGGTCTGGCTCCATCACCGATCTGTGGACAGTGGCCGAGTGCCGACGTCGGATTCACGGTGAAGCCCGAACAACGCCCCTTCCGTCGAGCAGCGACTCCTGCCTGGGTGTGCGTCGTTCGTACTGCCTCGACCGATTGCGCAGCGAGAAGAGGTGCATGCAGAGCAATTCCTCCTTGATGAGCGGTGGGAATCCGCGCCGGTTGGTTCGAGGGCTGAACTCCTTCTCTTCGAAGAACTGGCTCAGCGCTGCTGGTTCCCACCAGAGCCGAGACAGGTCGTTGACGATGCGGGGAAACCGGGCTGGCATGTGGATGGGTCGCACACCCTTGGGCAGCGCGCTCAGCCAGTTCCGCGTGTGCACCAGCAACTTGTCGTCCTCGGGGCGAGGCGCCCGTCTCTTCCAAGTGAAGCCGGCAAGCTCTGCACGAATAAACGCCTCGGGGCTTTCAGACATGGCAACAATCGCTTTCAGTCGCTGACAAGCCAGCGAGGGTGCAGTCTTTCATGGTTCCGACCGGACGTCGGTCCGCTGCCGAACATTGCGGCTCAAGTGAGCCGCCGCCTGCGTTCGCGGCGCGTGGCGAGGGTTGACCGGGCATTGCGCGCCGGCCGGGGTCAAGGGCGATGCCTGCAGCGCGCGGCGGCGGCTACCCTCTTCTCACCAGGCAGCGCTTCCCATGCTGACGGCCATCGGGCACGGGCGGGACCGCACTTTGCCCGGCAAACTGGCGCGCGCGAACGTCGACACACCCAGCAAGGTCATCGCCCGCACCCACTTGACGCCGGCGTGGTGAATGATCGCCAGAGCCCGTCGGGATGTGCCACAAGCAGGGCAAATCGTGACGGTCACGGCATTGTCCCGATGAGGCCGCGTTCATACCAACCCTGGGAGCGGTTGACGAGGGCCACCACCGCCAACATCACCGGAACCTCGATGAGGACGCCCACGACCGTTGCCAGCGCTGCCCCGGACTGGAAGCCGAAGAGCGCGATGGCAGTGGCCACGGCCAGCTCGAAAAAATTGCTGGCGCCGATCAGCGCAGACGGGCCGGCAACGCAGTGCTGCACGCCAAGCTTGCGATTCAGAACGTAGGCCAGACCCGAGTTGAAGACAACCTGAATGAAAATGGGCACCGCGAGCATCGCGATGACAAGCGGCTGCATCAGGATGGCCTCGCCCTGGAATGCGAACAGCAACACCAGGGTCACGAGCAGCGCACCGATCGAGAACGGCCCCAAGCTCGCCGTGATGGCCTGGAAGTGCTCGATGCCCTTGCGCAGAAGCGAGCGCCGCCACAGCTGCGACAACACGACCGGCACGATGATGTAGAGGCCAACCGACGTCAGCAACGTATCCCAGGGCACGGCAATGGACGACAGGCCGAGCAGGAGCGCCACGATGGGCGCAAACGCGACAACCATGATGGCATCGTTCAGGGCGACTTGCGAAAGCGTGAACAACGGGTCACCTTTGCACAGCTGCGACCAGACAAAAACCATCGCGGTGCACGGTGCGGCCGCGAGCAGGATGAGACCGGCGATGTAGCTGTCGAGTTGCTCCGCCGGGAGCCACGGTGCGAAGACCTGACGCACGAAAATCCAGCCGAGCAGCGCCATCGAGAACGGCTTGACGGCCCAGTTGATGAACAGCGTGACGCCGATGCCCCTGGCGTGCGACGTCACCTGTCGGAGTGCGCCGAAATCGACCTTCAGCAGCATCGGAATGATCATGACCCATATCAGCAGACCCACGGGGATGTTGACCTTCGCCACTTCGAGCGCGGCGACCGAGTGAAAAAACGACGGCCTCATCTGGCCAAGCAAGATGCCCGCGACGATGCAAAGGACGACCCACACGCTGAGGTAGCGCTCGAAAAAGCGGATTGCGGGCACCGTGGCTTCGGGTGCGATGCTGCTGCGTGCAAATGGGGATGGGGTCATGGTCGGGTCTTGACGAATGAATCGGCAGCGCTGCCGCCTTCCCCGGCGCGGTCGGCGGCGCAGGCAGCGCCCGCGCACCTGTTCACTGTGAGGTCGCCGAGCAGGGCGGTCGTCCGGGTCGAAGGCTGTACGGGCGATGGCGCCGCACCCCGACTTCGACGATGCGCAGGGTTTGCAGCTCTCAATCTCAACTCAGCGGCCGGACCAACGGCCCAGCAACGAGGCGCCCCGAAACCCTCGGGATGCAGAACTGTAAGCCCTGCCACGGTGACAAGGTCAGCGTCCCGGACTGTCAATGGGTAGGGCCAGAGCGCAGGCCACGCTTGTGAGCGACCGGCTGAAACGAGGATCCACGGGCCAGCGAGTCCAGAATGGGGCACTCGGGCCGGTCGTCCCCGCTGCAGCAATGCGCCAGGTGCTCCAACGTGGCCTTGATCGCCTGCAGTTCAATCAGTTTCTGGTTCAGCTCCTGAATGTGTGCCTCGGCAAGCGCCTTCACTTGGCGGCTGGGTCGGCGCCGGTTCTGCCAGAGCCCGAGCAGCTCTCGAATCTGCTCGATCGAGAACCCCAGGTCGCGAGATTGACGAATGAAGCGCAGGGTGCTGATGTCCTTGTCTCGGTACTGACGGTAGCCGGCCTGGGTGCGGTTCGCTTCGGGAAACAGGTCCACGCTCTCATAGTGCCGAATCATCTTCGCCGAGACGCCGGACGCCTTCGCGGCCTGACCGATGTTCATCCAGTCCATGTCTTCTCCTCACGCAGTCGCAACACGTGCCTTTTCGACGGGATGGGATCGCACGTCCCTGGTGGTCGCCGGGCGCCACCGGCTCAGCATCAACGCATTCGTCACGACGCTCACGCTGCTGAACGCCATCGCCGCGCCCGCGATGACCGGGTTCAGCATTCCAAACGCGGCCAACGGGATTCCGAGAACGTTGTACGCGAACGCCCATCCGAGGTTCTGTTTGATCTTCGAGTAGGTCCGGCGGGAAATGTCGAGCGCATCTCCGACCAGGTGCAGGTCTCCTCGCATCAGGGTGATGCCCGCGGTTTCCATCGCCACATCGGTCCCCGTGGACATCGCGATGCCCACATCCGCAGCCGCCAAGGCCGGCGCGTCGTTGATGCCATCGCCAACCATCGCGACAACCTGGCCGGCCGCGCGCAGCGCCTGCACGGCCGCGGCCTTGTCTGCAGGCAGTACCTCCGCCCGCACCTCGTCGATTCCGAGTTCCTTCGCCACCGCCTGTGCGCTGCCCTGGTTGTCTCCGGTGAGCATCACGGTTCTGATGCCCAGCGCATGCAGCCGCGAAACGGCCTCGACCGCCGACGCCTTGACGGTATCGCCAAACGCAAGCAGGCCCAGCAGTTCGGCCGTGTCGCCGTCCCGACGCACCAGCCATGAGATGGTTCTGCCTTGCCGCTCCAGGCGCTGTGCATCCGCTGCCAGCGCGCCAGCCTCGACGCCAAGTTCGCGCAGCAGACGGCCACTTCCGAGAGCCAGGACCTGGCCGCGGACGGTCGCCTCGACGCCGCGCCCGGGTAGCGCTTTGGCGTCTCGGGATCGAGGCACGACGAGACGCTCCGCACGGGCCTTGTCCATCACCGCGTGCGCCAACGGATGCTCGCTGGTCTGCTGAAGCGCGGCGGACCAGCGCAGCATCTCGTCGCGAGTGGTGCCTTGCGCAGGTTCGACCGCCACGAGCGCGGGCTTCCCCTCGGTCAGGGTGCCGGTCTTGTCGAACGCGACCGTCGTCACAGAGTGCGCAACCTCGAGCGCCTCGGCGTCCTTGATGAGGACACCGTGTCGCGCGGCCACGCCGGTGCCGGCCATGATGGCGGTCGGGGTCGCAAGCCCCAACGCACAGGGTCAGGCGATGACGAGCACCGCCACGGCGTTGATGACGGCCTGCTCCCAATGGCCGGTGGCGCCGACCCAGCCGAGGAACGTGAGCAGCGCAATGCCCAGGACGACGGGGACGAAAACAGCGCTGACCCGGTCGACGATGCGCTGGATGGGCGCCTTGGCAGCCTGGGCAGATTCGACCATCCGGATGATGCGGGCCAGCGTGGTCTCGGCACCGATGGCGGTTGTCTTCAGCGTCAGCACGCCGTCCGCGTTGATCGCGCCACCGGTCACCCGGTCGCCGACGGCTTTCGCCACGGGCAGGCTTTCGCCGGTGATCAGAGACTCGTCGACATGGCTGCGGCCCGCGGTCACCTCGCCATCTACCGCCACGCGTTCACCGGCGCGTACGACCACCAGGTCGCCGAGTGCCACTTGCTCGACCGGCACGTCGAGCTCCGCACCGTCCTTGAGGATTCGCGCCGTCGCCGGTCGCAGCGCGTTGAGCGCCCGAATGGCATCGGCCGTCTTTCGCTTGGCCCGGCTTTCCAGCCACTTGCCGAGCAGCACCAGGGTGATGACGGCGGCAGAAGCCTCGAAGTACAGGTGCGGCATTCCCGGGCCCGCATGCCGGAGCAACAGGTAAAGAGACAGGCCATAGGCGGCAGACGTTCCGAGCGCCACCAGCAAGTCCATGTTGCCCGTCCCGGCGCGCACCGCCCTCCACCCAGCGTGATAGAAGCGTGCACCAAGCCAGAACTGGACTGGAGTGGCCAAGGCGAGTTGCAGCCAGCCGTCGGGCATCCAACCGATGCCGAAAAGCTGCAGAAGCATCGGTGCGACCAGCGGAGTCGTCAGCACGACACTCAGCGCGACGGGCCACCAGCCCGGGAGGTACTGAACTTCCTGCGGCTGCTCGTCCTGCACTTCCTTCACGGCGTAACCCGCCTTCTCCACCGCGGCCCTGAGCGCGACAACCGGCACCGTCGGCAAAAGCCGAACCGTGGCCTTCTCCGTGGCGAGATTGACCGAGACCGACGCCACCCCGGGCACCTTCAGCAAGGCGCGCTCGACTCTGCCCACGCAGGACGCGCATGTCATGCCGTCGACCTGCAGCGTGACCTCGCTGGTGGAAACGTCGTAGCCCGCCTTGCGAACGGCCGCGGCCAGCGCCGGCGCGCTCACGGAAGGCCCGGCGCTGACGAACGCCTCTTCGGTGGCAAGGTTGACGCTGGCCTGTTCGACCCCGGCGACTGCCTTGAGTGTCTTTTCGACCCGTGCCGCGCACGAGGCACATGTCATGCCCGTGACCGGAAGCTTGAATCGGTTCAGATGGTCGAGTGTCGTGCTGTTGCCCACCGCAGTCCCCTGATATGCGCAAGATGAAGACGGGCATCTTCAACGTTCCAACGATGGTAGGGTCAAGCGTGATCCGCAAACTCCATCCATACCACATGGTCAATCCATCATCCGGATTGACATTCCCACGGTTGTAAGGTTCACAGTCTGCCCATGGACAATTCTGACGAGACGGAGCACGCACATGATTGCCTTTGAAGTCAACGACATGACCTGTGGTCACTGTGTCAGCACCATCACCAAGGCCGTGCAAGGTGTGGACAAGGACGCGAAGCTGGAAATCGACCTGGCCAGCCATCGGGTTCAGATTCAACCCGGCGACTCGGATGCACGAACGTTGAGCGACGCCATCACCGAAGCCGGCTATACGCCGGTTCCCGTGGTGGCGCGCACCGGGGCCGGCCAGCCGGCACCCGAAGGCGGATCCTGTTGCGGATGAGTAGCGCGATTCGCGCACGGATCAGGTTAGCGGCAACCTCGTCGCTGCCTGAACATTGAGAGGTCATGTATGTCGAACGCAATGATGAATGGAATGGGCGGGATGATGGCTGGAATGGGTGTCTTCGGAGCGCTCCTGATCGCCGCGCTGATTCTTGTTGTGGCAGCCGCCATCAAATACCTCTTTTTCCAGAAGAAATGAATCTCGCTGGGTCATTGCGCCAGCAGCAGGGCAGACACCGTGCCACCCACTGTCGTCTGAGCGGTCGTCGTCGACCGACGCTGCCGCGGCGCCGATCGGCCCGCTCGCCGGTGGACCGAGCCGCATCAGCACGTCGCCCTCGGCGACCGTCTCGCCGGGCCGCACGTCGACCTGCAGCACGGTCGCGTCATGCTCGGCCCGCAGCTCGTGCTCCATCTTCATCGCCTCGAGCACGATCAGCGTCTGGCCGGCACGTACCGCCTGCCCCGCCGTCACCGGCACCTCGACCACGCTGCAGGCCATCGGCGCGCGGAGCAGGCTCGTCGTCATCGCTGTCGCATCCTT
>JBDSBD010000282.1:0-3395 GCA_039921765.1 Burkholderiaceae bacterium | reverse complement strand
GCAGCCGGCTGCGCACCAGCCACGCAGTCGCTCCGACTTCGAACCTGGCCGCGATGGACAGCTGCCGCGCGTGTGCGATGCGATAGCCTCGTTTGCCTGCTGTCTCGATCGGAATGTCCACGCCGAGGCCCAGCGTATACGGCAACTCTCCGGGTTTGGCGTTGATGGTGTAGCCCAAGGGCAACTGCAGTGTCGGGTTGGGGCGTTGCGAGGCCGTCTCGACGGCCGCGTCCGCGGTGGCGCTCTTGGCGCGTGCTACGTCAAGCACCGGGCTGTAGTAATACGCAGCGAGCGTCAGCGATTCCAGGTTCCACGTCGTCACACCGCGTCCTTCCTGGTGCGCGGCGACATAGCTCAGCAGCTCGGGGTTGTCGAGTGTGCGGGCCTCGAAGGACTGCATCGTGGCCTGCGGGGTGATCGGCTGGGGCGTGTAGCTCACGCAACCGAACAGGGCACCGCAGCCCAGCAGCGAAACGGCCCAGCAATGGGTGCGATCAGCCACGGATCCAAGCTTTCTCGATCGGCACGGCGAACCCATACCGGCATCGCGCATCCCCGTACAGGGCTTTGGCGCGCAAGGTCCGGCATGGAAGAACAGGTGACAGGGGATGATGGATTTCGTCCACGGCGAACAGGACGCAAGCAGGCTGGGCATGAACCCTATCGCGCGCCGGATGACGCTCGCCTTAGGCAGGCGCGTAAGCTGGGTCTCATCAAGCTTGGACTAGCATCCTCCTCGTGGCCGAAAGGCAGTCGGTACGGGACGAACAGGAGCGATTCGGCGTCATGCGCCTGCTGTTGGTGGAAGACGACACGATGATCGGCGACGGCCTGCAGCAGGGCTTGCGTCGTGCCGGCTACGCCGTGGACTGGGTGACAGACGGCCGGGCGGCTGCCGGTGCGTTGCAACTCGCGCCGTATGCCCTTCTGCTGCTCGACCTAGGCCTGCCTGGCCTGGACGGGATGGCACTGTTGAAGGATCTGCGCCGACGCGACGTCGCTTTGCCTGTGCTCATCATCACCGCGCGCGACGCGCTGCCCGACCGGCTGGCCGGGTTTGACGGCGGCGCCGACGACTATCTCGTCAAGCCGTTTGCGATCGAGGAGTTGATCGCGCGCATTCGGGCCGTTGCCAGGCGCCAGGCTGCGCCAGGCCAGGCCGAATTGTGCGTTGGCCCGTTGCGCATGAATCCGGCGCGCCATCAGCTATGGCTTCGAGAAGAGCCCGTCAGCGTGTCTGCCAAGGATTTCGCGCTGCTCGAGCTGCTGATGCACGAACCGGGTCATCCCCTCTCGCGCGAGCAGATCGAGGACCGGCTGTACGGCTGGGATGAAGAGGTCGGCAGCAATGCCGTCGAAGTACGAATCCATCATCTGCGCAAGAAGCTCGGCGCAGAGGTCATCCAGACGGTGCGGGGCGTGGGTTATCGAATCCGGGAGGACGCGTGAGCTCGCTGCGTCGACGACTTCTTGTCTGGCTGTTGCCGTCGATGCTGCTCGCGGGTGCGTTGGCCAGTGCAGGGACCTATTGGGGCGCAACGCTGGAACTGGCCGGCCTGTTGGATGATCAACTGCGCTATGTCGCCGAGCACGTCGAGCCGAACGGCGGCAAGCTGGCGGTGGACACGACCAATGTCTACAGGCAGCGACTGAGCGACGACAGTGCGGACGAGGTGCTGCTCGAGGTGTGGCAGGGCCAGCACCTGGACTACACGAGCAACGTGGCGTTGCGTTTGCCGCCGCCCACGCGCGTTGGCCTCGTCGACGTGCAGGTGGAGGGGCAAACGTGGCACACCTACGTCGCGCAACGCGGCGACAAGCTGATCCGTGTCGCACAGGCGAAAGACGGGCGCTGGGAAGCGCTGGCGCGCGTCGCGGTCCACCTGTTCTGGCCGGTCGTCGCGCTCATCCCGTTGTTCGCTGCCTTCCTCTGGTTCGGGATCGGCCGCGGGCTGAGACCGCTCGGACAGATTGCCTCTCAACTGGCAACGAGGAACGCGAACAGCATGGCGCCCGTGCAGACCGATCCGATGCCCGACGAGGTCAAGCCGCTGGTCGATGCGCTCAACGACATGCTGCTGCGACTGCATCGGGCCTTTGCCTCGCAGCGAGCGTTTGTCGCCGATGCCGCTCACGAACTGCGCACGCCGGCGATGGCCCTCAGCGTGCAGGTTGAAGCCGCGCGGCATGCACAGACCCCTGAGCAGCGCGAAGCGGCGTTGGCGCAGGTGCAGCTGGGGGTCTCCCGCTTCGGCCATCTGGCGAGGCAGTTGTTGACGATCGCGCGGTTGGAGCCCGGTGCCCACCGCGCCGAGCTTGCGCCGGTTGACCTTGTCGCGCTGTGCAAGTCGGTCATCCTCGAGCAGGTTCACGCTGCGGAGGCCAAGCAGATCGACCTGGGGCTGGCGGAGCACGACCGAGCCGCGGTGATTGCGGTGATGGGCGAGGCCGGCCACCTGCACACCTTGCTCGGCAATCTGGTCGACAACGCGATCCGCTATACCCTTGGCGGCGGCCGAATCGACGTGGCGGTGCGGCGTGAGTCTCAGCATGTCGCCCTCGAGGTCTGCGACGACGGGCCCGGTATTCCGGCGGAGGAACGTCCCCGGGTGCTCGACCGCTTCTACCGCGGGAAAGCGCAGGGCCAACCCGGCAGTGGGCTGGGTCTGTCGATCGTGAAGCGCATCGCGGAGGAGCATGGCGCCACCGTGTCCATCGCTTCAGGTCTGCACCACCGTGGCACCTGCGTGCTGGTGCGATTTCCGAGTGTGGAAGTCCGAAGCGCTGAGGTTGCGGTGACACCGACGCCTGGGCACACTTAGAAGCCTCACCTGAATGGAATCGCACCTGCACGCGCTGATCGGTTACCTGTCCGCGCACGCCCAGCTCGGACTGGCCGTGGTCTTTGCGGCCTCGCTGCTCGAGTCGGTCGCGGTGATCGGCATCTTCTTTCCCGGCAGCACCCTGGTCTTTGCCGGGGGCGTCCTCATCGGCATCGGGATCCTCTCCCCGGGCTGGACCGCTACAGCAGCCATTGCCGGCGCCATTCTGGGCGACGGGTTCAGTTTCTGGCTGGGTCGTCGCTATCACGATCGCATCCGGACGATGCCTTTGCTCAAGCGCCACGCCACGCTTCTGGATCGCGGCGAGGCCTACTTCGCCAGCAAGGGCGCGGGCAGCATCTTCGTCGCCCGATTTCTCGGGCCGGTGCGCGCGATTGTCCCGGTCGTCGCCGGCATGTCCGACATGTCACCTGTGCGCTTCTATATCGTCAATGTGGTCTCTGCGCTGGCCTGGGCGGCGGCGCACCTTGCGCCCGGTGCCCTGTTCGGCGCATCGCTTCAGCTGGCTGGCGCAGTCAGCTCGCGGCTGGCTGTCTTGCTGCTTCTGCTGGT